>BDSU01000027.1 GCA_002897675.1 bacterium BMS3Abin02
CGTCAAACTCCACACCACGCAGTACGACAGCTCGCTTGCTCGTTCCCGTGACGGTTCATCCGGATAGTCCCGGGTGAACGTCACGAGAGCGGAAGGGAATCAGACTACGCCCCGCCGGCGTAGATCACGCACGGCCCACACTCCCGGAGCGATCGGCAGCCAAAATGTGAACAGCCGATAGACCAGCACGCCGCCGACGGCGATTGGCGCGTCGACGCCCACCGCGGTGAGCCCTGCAATCAGCGCCGCCTCGAGCGCGCCGAGAGCCCCCGGCGTCGGAGCGAGCGCCGAGACAGCCGCCGCTGCGAGATACACGGCGACCACATCGATTATCGACACCGACTGCCCGAACGCATTCATGGCGAGTGCCAACGTGAGAGCGTTGGTGATCGTGACGACCACCGACCCGCCGAGCAACTGGACGGTCCTGAGCGGTCGTTTCACCGTCGACCACAGGGAGGCCCCCGCTCGAAGGGCCGGCTTCCAGAGCCATTTGCGGCCCAGCGGTGTCCACACCGCCAACCCCAGGACGAGAGCGAGCAGCGCCCCCCCTGCGAGCAACCACCAACGTGGCGGGGTTCTCAGGTTCGAGACGATCGACGGTCCGACCAGCACCACCGCGACCAGGATGCTCAGCACATGAGCGGCGAACCCCGCGACAGAGTTCAACCCCGATGCCGTGATGGCGACCGTCCGGTCATGGCCCCGCTTCTCGAGGTACTGGGCATTGATCGCCGCCAGTCCCACACCTTGGGGTGCGAACAACCCCGTGAACGACGCAGCGACCTGGACCTCGAAGGTCGGCCAGAACGGCAGATCCTCTTCGAGTGAGCCCATCAGCGAGATCGTTCCCCCGACCCGGGTGAACACCGCAACAACCACCGCCGCGAGCAGCCACCATGGAGAACCGCTCTTGACGTGCTCCACGGCCTGTGGCAGCTCGCTCACCCTTGGCATCAGCAGATGGACGGCGAACGCCAACGCTCCCAGCGCCAGCACGACGTTGAGAAGCGCCCGACGGCCCCCGGCTCTCTGCTCGCTGGTCATGTGTCCGCTGAGAGCCGGGCTGCGAGCGCACGAAGCGCACGCCCCCGGTGACTGATCGCGTTCTTCTCCACAGGGTCGATCTCGGCGAGCGTCCTCCCATCCACCAGAAACACCGGGTCGTAGCCGAACCCGGACGTTCCTCTCCGTTCGTCGATGATCTGGCCTTCCAGCACGCCCTCTCCAACGATCTCCCTCCCGTCCGGAAAGACCAGCGCCATGACCGTTCTGAACCGTGCAGACCGGTCCTGGGCATCGGCGACCTCGGCCAGGAGCCGGCGCACGTTGTCGTCATAGGTCGCGTCAGGGCCCGCGTATCTTGCGGACCGCACTCCCGGCGCGCCTCCGAGGGCGTCGACCTCCAGGCCGGTGTCGTCGGCGAGGGCGGGCAGTCCCACCGCCGCCGCGACCGCCCGGGCCTTCAGCAACGCGTTCTCCTCCAACGTGGTCCCGGTCTCCTCGACATCCGGCCATTCGAGCCCTCGAGCCACCACATCCACGAGCCCCAGTCCCCGCAAGACTGCCTCGATCTCGCCGATCTTGTCCGGGTTCTTCGAGGCGACGACGAGTCGCTCGATCTTCACGCCTCTGCCGCCTGGCGCTGCAGGTCGAGCAGTTCGGCGATCCCGGCGTCTGCGAGGTCGAGCAGGTCGTTCAAATCGGCGCGAGAGAACGGTGCCCCCTCTGCGGTACCTTGGACCTCCACGAGCAGACCCCTGCCGGTCATCACGACGTTCATGTCCACGTCGGCGGCGACATCGTCCGCGTACTCGAGGTCGAGCCGGGGTTCCCCATCCACGATACCGACGGAGACGGCGGCAACCCGATCGATGATCGGACTCTCGCGCAACGCCCCATTGGCGACGGCCTCTTCGAAGGCGTCGTGCATGGCAATCCATGCTCCGGTGATCGCGGCGCATCGGGTTCCGCCGTCGGCCTGGAGCACGTCGCAATCGATACGCATCATCATCTCGGACATGGCTTCGAGACGAACCACCGAACGCATCGAGCGGCCGATCAGTCGCGAGATCTCCTTCGATCGTCCACCCGAGTAGTTGTCTCGCCTGATGCGCTCACTGCTGGACCCGGGCAGCATCCCGTATTCGGCCGTGACCCAGCCCTTCTTGCTTCCTCGCATCCAGTGAGGCACTTTCTCTTCGATCGATGCGGTACAGAGAACGCGGGTCCGTCCCATCTCGATGAGGACCGAACCCGGGGTCATCTCCGTGTACCCCTGAGTGATCCTCACCGGGCGCAACTCGTCGACGGGACGTTCTCTCGATGCCACGGGTCCTCCTCAAACCTTGACGGTCATCCCGGGGACCGCGAGGCCCACCGGTCTGCCGAATGTCGCTTCTGCTTCGGTCACGGATCGGCCGGGGTCGAGGAACGGCCAAATGTGCGTAATCATCAACTTGTCGACGACCTGGCCCCTCGCTATCTCCCCTGCCTCCGCCGCGGTCAGGTGCTGGGGCCACGGCTTGTCCTCTGCGGCACCCTGGTACGTAGCCTCACACACGAACAGGTCGGCGCGCTCGGCCAGCCTTGCCCAGTCGCCGGCGGGACCCGTGTCGGACGAGTACACGAGCACCCTCCCGTCCGCCTCGGCTCGAACCGCGAGCGTCGGAACGCCGTGGTCGGTCCGGGAGAACTTCAGGCCGATCGACCCGACCGTTGCAGCGGACCCGTCATCACAGATCCGGAAGTCGAACGTTCCGGCGGGATCGTGCTGCGGACCTCCCAGGCAACAGGTCACCTGCTCCCGCAGTCCTTCCGGACA
>BDSU01000028.1 GCA_002897675.1 bacterium BMS3Abin02
ACGCCTTCACCGGGATCGACACGTAGAGAGACATCGCGCAGAACGGTGAGCCGGCCGAACCGCACGCCGACGCCATCGAGGTTGATCAACGGTACGTTCACGAGTCCAGAATGTTACGGGATCGGGCCGCGATGACTCGAATCGAGAAGCCGCTCAGACCCATCGCGACTCCGGTGATGCACCAGGCGCTGAGGCCTCGGTGAAGGAAGACTGACTCGCCTTCTTGCTTCCCCTCGCAGGGGAAGTGGCCTCGGGGCTTTGGCCGAGGTCGATGGGGTGTCTTTGCTTCCCCTCGCAGGGGAAGTGGCCTCGGGGCTTTGGCCGAGGTCGATGGGGTAGAGACTCTTCGCACCCCCATCGCCTCGCGAAGCTCGGCACTTCTGTCTGAGGGGTCTGGCTCCGGTTGCGCCGGTCCTGGTACACCCCCATCGCCTCGAAGACTCGGCACTTCCCCCTGAGGGGGAAGGAAAGAGAGGAATGAGCCGAGGGGGATGGGGTAGGGAAGGAAGATTCGCCCGCAGACTGAAGCAACCGTTTCTTGATCCGGGAGGCTGCCGGGCAGCGGTGGTGGGACGTGCTGCGAAGCGGCGAACAGCGCGGCGGGAGCTTGCACACGAGATTTCTTTGCCAAACCGTACGTACCCCCTTGACATTCCAGTCGACTAGAAGGCTTACGATGGTGGTGCACATCGAGTGCAACAGGAAAGGAGGTGCACCATGACCTCGAAGAAGCGCTGGCAGGACTGGGTCCTGCTCCTCGGCGGCATCTGGCTGTTCGTAGCTCCCTGGGCGTTGGGCACCAGTTCCGACGCCGGCTCCTCGTGGAACGCCTGGATTCTGGGTGTCCTTGTTACCGCGACCGCCTGGTGGGCGCTCACCAGACCGGCCGACAAATGGAACGCATGGCTCCAGGCCCTCTACGGAGTGTGGCTCTTCGTTGCGGCGTGGCTGCTCGGATTCACCGGGCTGGCAGCCGCGGCCTGGAATGCATGGGCGGTGGGCGTGGGCGTCGCCGGCCTCGCTGCGTGGGTGATCGCAGAGCAAGCCTCGACACCCGCGATGCAAGCCGGTTCGATGGAGGACCATCAGATGGGGGACCATCAGATGGACGACCATCACCTGGCGCAAGGCTCCCACTGAACGCCGAGGATTCCCGGTTCTTCGACCCATCGACGGCCGGGTCCCCTCCCTCCTCGGCATCCGCGGGGTCGACGGTCATCGACCGCCGACCCCGCACTCGTTTTGCCGACCGATCGGAGCGTGGCGCATCTCCGAGTTATCCTTCCGACTGCGTCGTTCGCGAGTTTCGCGACTGCGCGGTGACCCCTTGACATTCCAGTCGACTAGAAGGCTTACGATGATATCTGAAGAACAAGAGCAGCAGGCAGGAGCGCTCAAGATGATGAATCAATCGGCTGTGAGGGGGACCAGGGTTCGCCCTCGAGGACGAGCCCCGAGACGGTTCTCCGCCGAGAGGGTCTGTGTCGAGCCGGACTGTTCGACACGGCTCAGCACCTACAACCGCAACGACACATGCTTCCGGCACAGCCCGCTCCGCTTCCCGCGGGTCCGTGGCCGTGTCAAGCCGGAGTGATGGTGTCGGGGACAACACCGATGTCTCATGAGAGAAAGCGAGCGTGATGATGGCGAACAGACGACTCGAGTATCTGCCGGTGGCCCTGGCGGTCGGTGTCTTTCTCGCCGTTTCGTTCGTGGCGTGCGTGGCCTGGGACGCGATTTTTCCCGACTGGGCCATGCGGAGCGCATGGGCGCCGTTCCTCCCGGGGTTCGAGTGGCTATCGGTTGGTAGCTTCCTCCTCGGGTTGGTGGAGTCCTTTGCCTACGGGTTCTGGTTCGCACTGGTGGTACCGACGGCCCGGTGGATGAACCGTCGATTCGCCATCCGACCGGTGGGCCCGGCGTGAACACTCTCGACGGCGCGGACGGCATCATCGACGCCAAAGCCCTCGGACAGGTGACCCCGGGGCGTAACCGCACCGGGCCCCTCGCCTCTCCGGCTCGAACCGAGGCGGCGCGGGCCACCCGCAACGCCACCGAACTGTTCGTTCATGCCGTCGGGCGCCAAGACGACGGTCGGCCGGTGCGTGCGTCGCGATCGTTCGTGTTTCTCCATGGCCTGGGCGGCACGCAGGTGTACTGGACCGCAGCCGATGGCGAATCTCATCTCCCGCCGGGTTCGACCCTGGTCGATCTTCTCGGCTTCGGCCGTTCGCCCCGCCCCCTCATCCGATACACACTCGAGACTCACCTGGCGGCGCTGGAACCGGTGTTGGTGCGACGGGCGCCGTTCATACTCGTGGGCCATTCGCTGGGTGCGGCCCTCGCCCTCGCCTACGCCGCGAGGCACCCGAGCCAAGTCGCGGCGTTGGTGCTCATCAGTCTTCCCTCCTACGGGGGGCCCAAGGGTGCGATTCGCTGGTTCCGACGGAGCCTCAGAGGCTGGTTCCTCACGAACATGGTGCTCACCGCCCTGGTCTGTGTCGCGACGCGACGCCTTCTCGGGCCGATCCTCCCGATGCTCATACGCGACGTGCCCCGCGAGGTTGCCCGGGACATGGTCGAGCACAACTTCATGTCTTCGACGACCTCGCTCTGGAACGTCTTGTACCGTCGGGACGTCGCCCTCGACCTCGACGCACTTCCTGAGGACCTCCCGGTCATGTTCATCCACGGCACGGACGACGCCACCGCCCCGATCGACGCCGTCCGGCGTCTGGTCGACGGGCGGGCAGGCCGACAGCTGATCGAGCTCACCGGCGTCGACCATCATCCGTGGCTGCGGAACCCCGCCGAGTGCGCCGAGCTGATCACCGCCACGGGCCGCCTCGGACGGCTCCCCTCCGCCGATGGCGGTTCCGGCGGGCGGTGGATCAGCTCGGCGGCTTGGGGGGCGCAGAACGAAAGTTGCAGCTCTCTCGCATCTGGCTTGACCGAGCGGGAGTTACTCGCAGGGCGACGGCCCGTGGATCTCCCGGCCGGAACGGCCCGCCGGGACGGCAGTGGTCGAAACCGGAGGCGAAGGGAGTCGTGATGGACACTGCGCTGGCCACGTCGCGGTCGGTGTACGAACAGCTGGCGGCGATGGCAGGAGAACCGACTGTCGCCATGCGTGCCTGGAACGGGGACGTGTGGGGGCCGAGAGACGCTCCGGCCACCGTCGTGCTCAACCATCCGGGCGCCCTGCGCGCACTGTTGGTGCCACTCGACGATCTGACAGCAGGCGAGGCATACATCTACGACGACATCGATATCGAGGGCAGCATCCTCGAGGTGCTGCGGTTCGCGACGTCGCTCCGCGCGACGCGACGGCGGCCTCTGGCCTCACTGCGGCTGTTGCGCCGACTGCGGAAACTCCCTGCGGAGAACCGGCGCGGCGAACACACCCGCCCGGGGAAAAAGGGGCGGCTCCACTCCAAGAGGCGGGACAGTGCGTCGGTCAGCGCCCACTACGACACCGGCAACGACTTCTTCCGCCAATTCCTCGATCCCGGGATGGTGTACTCGTGTGGTGCGTTCCTCGATCCGGGCGAGCCGCTCGAAATGGCACAGCGACGAAAGATCGACCTGATCTGTCGCAAACTGCAGCTCCGGTCCGGGCAACGGCTGCTCGACATCGGGTGCGGCTGGGGTGCCCTGGCGATCCATGCCGCCCAGCACTACGACGTGGACGTCATGGGAGTGACTCTCAGCAGGCCACAGGTCGAGCTGGCGACCGCGGCCGCCGCTGATGCCGGTGTGGGCAATCGGGTCACGTTCGAGGTCCTCGACTATCGCGACGTAAAAGGGCGATTCGACGCCATCGCGTCGGTCGGGATGTTCGAACATGTCGGCAAGGCAGAGCTCGCCAAGTACTTCGCCAGGGTCCGGGACATGCTCGAACCGGGCGGGACGTTCTTGAACCATGGCATCGTGACCCGGGACCGGCAGCGCCGTCGGTCCCGGGTCAGGCCCAGCTTCATCGACACCTATGTCTTCCCGGACAGTGAGCTGGTCACGGTGGACGATGTCATCCGGCAGGCCGAGGCCGCCGGTTTCGAGCTGCGCGACGCCGAGTCGCTGCGCACCTCCTACGCCCTCACTCTGCGACACTGGATCCACAACCTCGAAACCAACAGCGAGGCCGCAATGGACGCGGCCGACGAGACGACCTACCGGATCTGGCGCCTCTACATGGCCGGCTCGGCTGTCGGCTTCGACACGGCCGCCCTCTCCGTCTATCAGCTCCTCTTCGACACGACCGACCGACCATGGACGTTCGGTCGGAGCCACATGCTCGCCGCCGACGAGTAGCCGAGCACCTCCTTCCCCCTCGGGGGGAAGTGGCCGAGGGGAGGGACGAGCCGAGGTCGATGGGGGTGGTGGGAAGGACGAAGGTGCTCTACCCCATCCCCCTCGCTGCGCTCGGGTACTTCCCCTGCTAGGGGAAGGAGGAGGTGGGGTCGTTCTTGAGGATGTCCTGTTTCTCGTGGAAGTTCTGTGGCGGCCTCCTCTTTCCTTCCCCCTGAGGGGGAAGTGGCCGAGGGGAGGGACGAGCCGAGGTCGATGGGGGTCTCCCCGCCGCGCGGACGCGCCATTCGCCAACGCTCCCTACCCTGGCAGGCGATGAACGCGTTGGAGACTCTCGAGACGAAGATCGCCGAATGCCACCGCTGTTCCCGTCTCGTCGAATGGCGTGAACGAGTTGCCGTCGAGAAGCGGGCGGCGTTCCGTGACCAGGAGTACTGGGGGAGACCGGTGCCCGGGTTCGGAGACCCTGCCGCACGGCTCCTGATCGTCGGCCTCGCCCCGGCGGCACACGGTGCGAACCGCACGGGCCGCATGTTCACCGGAGACCGGTCGGGAGATTGGCTCTACCGGGCGCTGCATCGGACAGGATTCGCGAATCGGCCAGGGTCGACGGACCGGCACGACGGCCTCGTGCTCACCGACGCATTCGTGAGTGCGATCGTGCGCTGTGCCCCTCCTGCCAACAAGCCCACCGCCGAGGAACGGGAAGCCTGCCGCCCGTGGCTGGAAGCCGAAATCGACTTGCTCGACCACCTCGAAGTCGTTGTCGCTCTCGGCGGGATGGCGTTCGCCCAGGTGCTGCGGATCTACGTCGCGCGCGGGGCACGCGTCCCCAGGCCTCGGCCCCGATTCGGCCACGGTGTGCAGGTCGACCTCGGGCCCGGGCTCACCCTCGTTGCGAGCTACCACCCGAGCCAGCAGAACACGTTCACCGGGCGGCTCACCGAGGCGATGCTCGACAGCGTGTTCGGCCGAGCCAGGGATCTTCTGGATCGCACGACCCGGTAGATTCACCTGTCTTCGCAGTGGTAATAGGATATCCCTTCGAGAGGAGCCGATGCAGCCACTTGACCAGGACACCCTTGACCGACTCAACGCAACCGCTCTCGACTGGGTTCGAGAGAGCCGATCGCGTGGATTCGAGCAGTTCGAGAAGCTGACGATGCCCGCCTCGGAGGAAGAGGCGTGGCGCTACGTGAACCTCGACTTCGCTCTTTCCGATTTCGGCCTGGCCGACCAGGGAACCCCGATGAGCGAACCGGACGAGGTCGCGGCGGCCCTCGGCGAACTCGCAGGACACGCCACGATTCTCGACGGCTACGCAACAGTCGGCCGTTGCGACGATGCGATCTTCACCTCCGTGGCCGCGAAACTCGGCGACGGGACGAACGAGCTGCGCGACGTGTTCGGCACCGGCATCGACGCCGGCGCCGACATCTTCTCGGCAGCGCATCACGCGTTCGTTCACGATGGCGTCTTTCTGCACGTGCCCGCGGGCCGGACCGTCGAGCGTCCGTTCTACGTCGACGTTCAGGCGACCCGGGGAGGGGCGATCTCATTCCCGCACATCACGATCGTCGTGGAGTGCGACGCAGAAGCCTCGATCGTGATCGGCTTCCGATCCCCCGACGGCGAGCACATCGTCGTCAACCCTCAGATCGAAGCGTTCGTGCGCGACGCAGGACGCCTGAAGCTCTCCACCTACCAGCGCTTCGGCAACGAGACGCGCTCGATCATCCACGATCGGGTTGTCATCGGACGCGACGCGACGGCCAAGCTCGGCGAGGTCGGCTTCGGCGGTTCGCTGGGGCGTCTCGACCTGGACCTGGAACTCACCGGGAAAGGGGCGCACACGGACCTCGTCGGAGCCTTCTACGGTGAGCATCACCAGGTCCTCGACTACCGCCTGCTCATGCACCACGTCGGCGTGAGCACATCCTCGGATGTCTTCCTCAAAGGAGCGGTCCAGGACACCGCAGAATCGGTGTTCACGGGGTTGGTCAGGATCGAGCGCGACGCCGCGAAGACGAGTGCATTCGAGACGAACCGCAACCTGGTGCTGTCCGAAGGTGCGCGTGCGAACTCGGTGCCGAACCTCGAGATTCTGTGTGACGACGTGATCTGCGGCCATGGCTCGACGGTCGGGCCACTCGACGAGGAGCCGCTCTACTACCTGATGAGCCGTGGGCTGAGCAGGGAACGAGCGTCGCGTCTCCTCATCCGCGGCTTCTTCGAAGAGGCCCTCGACCGGTTGCCGCAGCCCGAGCTCGCCGTGCCGGCGCGAGTGGCCGTCAACCGGCGGTTCGTCACCGCCCAGCAGGAAGGACGGGTCTGATGGGGGACTGGGTGAACATCGGCGCATTGGACGACTTGTCGCAGGGGCAGGGAGTGCGCGTCGAGATCGGGTCCGATGCCGTCGCGGTGTTCCGCATCGGTGACGACGTCTACGCCATCGGCGATCGGTGCAGCCACGCGCAGGCATCCCTGTCGGATGGCGAAGTGTTCGACCACGACGTCGAGTGTCCCCGTCACGGCTCCGAGTTCAGCCTCGAAACCGGAGTACCGCACTCGCTCCCCGCGACGATGCCGGTTCCGGTTTTCGAGACGAAGGTCGAAGACGGCAGCGTGCTGGTGAGAGTGGGGGAGACATCGTGAGCGGCTTGAAGGTCGACGGGGTGCGGGCATCGATCGACGAGAAGCAGATTCTCGAAGGTATCGACCTCGAGGTTCCTTGCGGGGAACTGCACGTGATCATGGGACCGAACGGTTCCGGCAAGTCGACGCTGAGTCATGTTCTCACGGGCAAGGAGGGCTACGAGGTCGAGGGCTCGGCGACGCTCGACGGTGTCGAGTTGCTCGACAAGCCGGTCGACGAACGGGCCAAGCTGGGTCTGCTGCAGGCCTTTCAGTATCCGGTCGAGGTGCCCGGTGTCCGGCTGCGGGAGCTGCTGCTCGAGGTGGGCGATGAGCACGGCCTGAACTTCGAGGAGAGCAGCGACGTCATCGAGGAGACCGCCGAGAAGTACGGGGTGACTCAGTTCCTCGACCGCCCGGTGAACGTGGGGCTGTCGGGTGGAGAGAAGAAGCGTTCGGAGATCTTCCAGATGGCGATGCTTCGGCCACGCGTCGCAATCCTCGACGAGATCGACTCGGGTCTCGACATCGACGCGGTGCGCGAAGTCGCTGCGGCGGTCGAGGAGATGCGCGGCCCGGACATGGCGGTGCTGCTGATCACCCACTATTCGAGAATCCTCAAGCACATGACGCCGGACCGGATCCATGTGCTGATGGCCGGGCGGATCGTCGAGTCCGGTGGTCGTGAGCTGGCCGACGAGCTCGAGGCCGGAGGCTACGAGGTGCTGCGCGAACGGCTCGGGATCCAGCCCCGGGTCGAGGAGCCCGCAGAGAAGCCGGTGTCGGAGTTCTTCACCGACACGCCGTTCGACTTCTAGCTGTCTGCTTCCCCTCTGTCCGTTCTTGCGTGAGTTGTGGCCTGACGGCGGGGGTTACTCACGCAAGAAGAGGAGTGTTCGGTGAGTTCTTCGAGGGCCCGCCTCACGAACACCGGGACCATGCGCTTGCGGTAACGAGAGGTGAGGTCGGTGTTGTGGAGGGGTCGGGCGAGTTTTCTCGCCGCCTCGGCCGCCTCGGCGATCGGGCCGGGGCCGAACGGCCGTCCCACGAGCGCCTCTTCTGCGTCGGGAACCCGCAGAGGCGCAGAGGCCACGGCGCCGAGGACGATTCTGGCGGCGGTGCAGGTTCCTCCGTGGTCGAGTCGGATGGCCGCGGCGACCCCGAGGATGGGGAAGTCGACGGTGCCTCGGCGTCGCAACTTGTGGTAGGTCGCCAACAGGTCGGTGTCGAACGGGA
Source organism: bacterium BMS3Abin02 (assembly GCA_002897675.1). Classification (NCBI taxonomy): domain Bacteria; species bacterium BMS3Abin02. The sequence continues at coordinate 8,179 of BDSU01000028.1, forward strand.
TGGTGATCTCGGTGAGGATCTCCTCGGGGGCCTTGGCGAGGTGGGCCATGCCGTCTTCCCGGTATAGCTCGTCGACGGCGACGTGCCGCTCCCCGTCGGGACCTACGAGCGTGACCGAGGCGCCGACGGCGACCATCACAGGAGCGAGGTCCGATGAGCTCACCGCCCAGCAGACCTGCTTCGCGGGCGCCACCCAGCAGGTGTCGCCTCCGGTCTTGAGGCATGGCTTGGCCGCCTGCCGCCACAGATCTGGAACGTTGAGCCAGAAGCACCGGGTGTCGACGCAGAGATTCCCGCCGATGGTGCCCTGGTTCCGGATCGAGGGTGATGCCACCTCGGCGGCGGCGCGTGCCACCACCGGAGGGGTCAAGTCGGAGGAGGCGATCTCGTGCAGCGTGGTCCGGGCTCCGATGCGAACCTTCCCGTCCTCGATCCGGATCCCCGCCAACCCGTCGAGACGGTCGAGTGAGATCACGGTCTCGACGCTGAGCTGATGCCGCTTGAGGTTGGGAAGCAGGTCGGTGCCGCCCGAGAGCACAACCGCCCGATCCCCGAGCTCGGCCAGCAGTCTCGTTGCATCCTCTACGGTCTCCGGCGAGGTCAGTGCAAACTTCGGCAGGCGCATCATGAGATGCCTCCCGGGGAGTCCTCGGGCGGTTCGACCCGGTACACCGGCGGGAACCGATGGTCGGGGAGGGCGGTTGGGCCGACCCGTCCCGAGCCTCCTCGAGCGAGGTCGGCGAGCGCCGCCAGCACCGTGTCGGGTCGCACCGGCGTCTCGTCGATCCGGATCCCCAAGGCGTCGTGTACCGCGTTGACCACCGCCGGGATCACCGGGAGCAGCGGGCCCTGGCCCACCTCCTTGGCACCGAAGGGGCCCTCAGGGTCGTCGGTCTCCACGAGGATCGACTCCACGGCCGGCATCTCGAGGATCGTGGGGATCTTGTAGTCGAGGAGCGACGGTCCCTGATGGAGACCGCCGCGAAAGACGTGTTCCTCCATGAGAGCTTCTCCGAGACCCATGTGCACGCTTCCCTCGATCTGGCCCACCACCAACAGGGGGTTGATGGCTCGTCCGATGTCGTGTGCCAGCCAGACCCGATCCACGGTCACGAAGCCGGTCTCGGCATCACAGGTGACTTCGGCGACGCACGCCGAATACGAATAGGCGGGGGTGGGGCCGACGCCCGCGCCCCGGTAACGACCTGCGATCCCCTCGGGGGGGCGGTAGCTCCCGGACGTGACGAGGGTTCCGGAGCGGGCTTCGGCGAGCTGCACCGCCTCTTGCCAGGAGACGCTGTGGTCGGGGTCGTCGGCGGCGACGATCGTCCCGCAGTCTGCGATGAGGGACTTCGCGGCAACGCCCAGCTTGGCGGCGACCGCCTCGAAAACCAGGTCCCGGAGGCGCTCGGCGGCCTCGAGAGCCGCGTTGCCGGCCATGAAGGTGACGCGGCTGGAGTAGCTGCCGAGATCGATGGGTGTGAGGTCGGTGTCCGCAGTCACCACCGTCAGGTCCGTTGGGTCCAAGCCGAGCGTCTCGGCGACGATCGTGGCCAGAATCGTGGTCGAGCCCTGGCCGCAGTCCGTCGCCATCGAGTACACGGTGACGCCTCCCCCGCGGCCCACCTTCAGCATGACCTCCGATTGGGGCATGTCGTTGAAGTGGATCGGAAACCCCGCTCCCGACAGATAGGCCGAGACGGCGACCCCCACTCCCCTGCCCACGGGGAGGGAGGTGTGCTTGTCGTCGAACCCGGACGCCTCGACGACACGGTCGAGGCACTGCTCGAGGCCGCAGCTGGTGATGCGGAGATGGTTGACGGTGCGTGAGAACGGCTCCACCAGGTTGCGTCGCCGGAGCGTGACCGGGTCGATCCCGAGCTCGGCGGCCGCCTGGTCCAGGTGGCTTTCGATGGCGAAGCGGGGCTGCGGCGTGCCGTGGCCCCGCTTCGCGCCGCAAGGAGGCTTGTTGGTGAAGACGCGCACCCCCTCGAAGCGGTAGCGGGGGATGCGGTACGTCGTGGTCTGGAGCTGGCCCGTGTACAGCAGGCTGGCGGCCCCGTAGCTGCCGTAGGCGCCCCCGTCGAGGAAGGAGCGGAACCACATGGCGGTGATGCGGCCTTCGGAGGTGAACCCGGTGCGGACCCACATGAGTACGGGGTGGCGTCCCCGGTGCGCGTAGAAGACCTCTTCCCGGGTGAGGGTGATCTTCACCGGTCGGCCGGTCGTGAGGGCGAGCCTGGCGGCAACGATCTCGTGGGAGAAGACGTCGGTCTTGCCTCCGAACCCACCTCCCACCGCGGTCGCGATCACCCGGATCCGGCTGACGGGAATCTCGAGGACCTTGGTGAGAATCTGGTGCAGATAGTGGGGCACCTGGGTGGAGGACCAGACCGTGAGTCGACCGTCTTCACCGACGGAGGCGACCACGGCGTGAGGCTCGAGGGCGGCGTGCGTGGTGCCCTGGAAGAAGAAGAGGTCTTCCCGGACGTAGTCGGCCGAGGCGAGACCCTCGTCCACGTCACCAAACTCGAGCGCCGTCTCCCGGTGGATGTTGGTGCCGGCGCCCTCGCCGTGGATGAGGGGCCGGGACGGGTCGAGCGCCTCCTCGATGGTCGTGACGTCCGGCAGCGGCTCATACTCGACCTCGATGAGGCCCAAGGCCTGTTCGGCGATCTCGGGATCCGTCGCTGCCACCGCGGCGACCGGCTCTCCCACATAGCGCACCCTGTCGATGGCGAGCGCGTTCTCGTCCTGGCTCACCGGAAGAATCCCGTAGCGGACGGGAAGGTCCGCTCCCGTGAGCACCGCCTGGACGCCTGGAAGCGCACGGGCGGCGGATGTGTCGATGCGGAGGATCCGGGCATGAGCGTGGGGGCTGCGCAGGAGCTTGGCGGTGAGGGAGCGCGGGAGCATCAGGTCGTCGGCGTAGACCGTCTGTCCCGTGACCTGGCCGAGGGCGTCGACCCTCCCGGAGGGTCTGCCGACGACCCCGTGCGTGCTCTTCATCGTGAGGCCTCCCGGTTCGCGGACCCTCGGGCGGCCAACCGGACCGCTTCGAGAATCTTGACGTAGCCGGTGCAACGGCACATGTTCCCGGCGAGGGCGTCACGAATCCGATCGACGTCGGGGTCGGGCTCCTGGTCGAGCAGCGCGGCCGCGGTGACGATCATCCCCGGCGTGCAGTAGCCGCATTGGGCGGCGCCGAGGGAGGCGAAGGACTCCTGGAGCGGGTGAAGGGCTCCGGCCGAGGCCAGTCCTTCGATCGTCGTCACTTCCCGCCCGGCGACCTGCGCCGGGAGGGTGATGCAGGACAGCCGGGGGACCCCGTCCACGAGCACGGTGCAGGCGCCGCACTCGCCGAGCTCACAACCGTGCTTGGTGCCGGTGAGTCGGAGGTCTTCTCGAAGCACCTCGAGGAGGGTCCGGTGGGCCGGCACCGTGAGATCGTGTTGCTCCCCGTTCACTCGCAGCTCGAAGCGCCTCAACGGTGTCTCACTCATCACGGTCGATTGTACTTTCGTGCCGACTCGCCTGCGATGGCCTGCACCCCGTCCCCACCCGCGTGTTCCTCGTTGCGGATCGATCGCGGGCGAGCCCCGACCGCACGCCCGGCAGGGGCGGGGGCTCCGGGGTCCGGGCGGAACGAGGTGCCCGGCAAGGCATCTCTTCGTGCCGGCGAACGACCCCGCGACGAACGGCGAGTGACCCGCCAATGCCGATGATGCATGACTCCCTCCAGGCCGATTGTCGGGTCCGACGTACCGTTGACAAGGGCCGAGCCCGCTCGTTATGATACTACCGACCGGTCAGTCGGTCGGTGGAGATATGACACAGAAGATAGCAGAACTTCCCACCAGATCGGAGGCCACCGCCGCCCGGATCGTGGCTGCCGCCAGAGGGCTGTTCGTGGCGAGCACCTACGCCGACGTCACCACCGAGATGATCGCTCGGGCGGCCGAAGTCACCAAGGGTGGGCTGTATCACCACTTCGCCAGCAAGGAGCAGCTCTACTTCTCGATGATGCTCGAGGACTTCGAACGCAAGCGCCGCCTCTTCGGACAAGCCGTTTGCGCGTCCGGAACGTGTCGCGACCGCCTTGCCCGGCTCACCCGCGACTTTCTCGAACTTCCCGATGAGGAGCGTGAACTGGCCCGCCTCGTCCGGCGCGACATCAACACGTTCACCGGGGAGAAACGAGACCGTCTCGTGCGGGCATACCAGCAGGCCCTTCCCGAACAGGTCGAGAGCATCATCCGCGATGGAATCGAGGACGGTGAGCTGGCCCGTGGAGACGCCCGGATCCTCTCCTGGTCGTTCGTCGCCCTGGTGGAGGTCGTGATCGGAGAGTACGCGGATCGTGTCTTCGGAAGCACGGAGGCCCGCCTCGATCATGTGCTGGGTCTCTTCTTCGAGGGAGCAGCCGCCAAGCCACTGAAGGGGACGGTATGACAACGACTGCAACGAGGACCTTTGACGAGTGGCGTGACAAGACGCTCGCCGAGGCGCTGTTCGAGTGCCGGGAGATGGTCGAATCTCCCGAGTTCGAGACGGTGCGCCGCTGGCGCGAGGCCGGAGGCAAGGTGGCCGGCCACTTCCAGGTCTATTTCCCCGAGGAGATCGTCCACGCAGCAGGCATGCTCCCCTTCAAGGTGCGGGGCGCCCCGGTGGAGACGAACCGAGCCGATTCGAACTTCGGTTCCTACCTCTGCTCGATCCTCAAGACGTCTCTCGAGCTCGTCCTGACCGATCGGGTCGAGCTGGACCTGTTCGTCTCCCACCCGATCTGTGACGCGGCCCGCAACCTCTCGGCGATATGGAGTCGCAACTTCGACTACCCGTGCCAGATCCTGTACCTGCCCCAGAACCCGAACTCGGCGGGAAGCCTCGAATACCTGTGTCACGAGTACGACCGGATGCGCCGGGTCGTCGAGGATGTTTCGGGGCGCGAGATCACCGATGAGGATCTCCGCAACTCGATCGCCGTGTTCAACGAGAACCGCAGGCTCCTGCGGGAGCTGTACGACATCAAGAGGAAGACGCCATGGCTGATCGCGGCAGAGGACGCATACGCATTGGTCGCCCTCGCCGGGATGATCCCTCGTGAGGAGCACAACGAGCTCCTGGCGACGCTGCTGCCGAGGATCCGGGAGAACACCGCCAAGCGGGAGGACCGCATTCGCGTGGTTTTCGAAGGCGGCTTCTGCGAGCAGCCTCCTTTCGATCTCGTGCGGATGCTGGGCCGCACCTGTTACCTGGTGGACGACGACTTCCACATCGGGATGCGCTGGATCACCGAGGACGTGTCCGTCGACGGTGACCTCCTCGAGAACCTGGCCGTCGCATACATCGAGCACTCCTCGTACAGCTCCGTGCAGCACGATCTGCGCAAGCCCAAGGAGAAGATGCTCATGCGCCGAATCCGCGATGCCGGTGCCGACGCCGCCATCCTTGCATCCGCCAAGATGTGCGAGCCCGGCCTCGAGGAGCAGGTCGCATACACGCACGCCCTCGACGCCGAGGGGTTCGCCTACTTCGTCAGCGAGTTCGAGGAGAGCATGACCTCCTTCGACCAGCTCGAGCTGCAAGTCGAGACGTTTCTCGAGAACCTGCTCTTCGCATGAAGGAGCGCATCATTCCAGGAGGTGGACATGGCCACTCGAGATAGCACACCAGAACTGGTCGGCCGCGGCAACCGCGAGGGTGCCGCCCTGTTCCGGGAATGGTTCGCCGAGCTCGACGAGACGGCAAGGAACGGCGGCCAGTCCGCATACGTCTTCGTGATGGGAAGCATCAACGAGATCTTGAAGACGTTCGATCTCCCCGTCGTCTTTCCCGAGATCAACTCGCTTCAGACCGCGGTGCGCCGTGTCGCCCACGAGTACCTCGAAGAGGCCGAGGATTATGGGTATTCGCCCGACATCTGCGGGTATGTCAAGGCCGATGTCGGCACCCAGCTACGTGGTGGCGAGCATCCCATGGGCCGGATACCGAAGCCGACCCTCTCGGTGCTCACCAACGCCTGCAACACCTACATCAAGTGGGCCGAGATCTGGGAACGGATGTACGGAATGCACAACTTCACCATCGACATTCCCGGTACCCGCCAGGCCGGTGGTCAGACCTGGAGGGGTGATTCCGATTTCGAGGCCGACCGCAAGTATGTCGAGGTGCAGCTCGGCGAGCTGATCACGCTGTGTGAGGAGGTCACCGGCAAGAAGTTCGACATCGACAAGTTCCGTGAGGTCCTCACTCACGCCAACACGATGAGCCGCTCGTGGAAACGGATTCTCGAGCTCAACCGTGCGAAGCCCTCCCTGTTCAACGCGCTCACCGACGGAACGATATTCCTGGGAGTCGCCAACGGCTTCAGGGGCACCGAGGCCGGTGCCCGCTACTTCGAGCGCCTCGTGGAGGAGATGGAGTACAAGGCGGCGAACGGGATCGGCCAGAGCATCGAGGAGCAGTACCGGCTCGTGTTCCTCGGGGTTCCCTGCTACCCGATCTTCCGCCGGTTCAACGAGCTGTTCACCGACTGGGGCGGCAGTTTCGTCAACTCCACGTATCTCTGGTTCGCCTCGGGAGGCACGAACCGCGGTTTCGAGTACGACCTCGCAGATCCGTTGGCGAGCCTCGCCGAGGGGGTGCTCGTGAGCGTCCGTGACGCGATGGATGCCATGTTTCACCAGAACGAGGCGCTGGCTCACATGACAGAAGACTTCGACGTGGACGGCATCATCTACCACTCGATCAAGAGCTGCCGGACCGTCTCGACGGGTCTCGTAGACAGCCGCCGGCACATGACGGAGGATCTCGGCATACCGAGCCTGTTCATCGAGTCGGACATGATGGACCGGCGGGTCGTCTCCGAAGCCCAGATGAAGAACCGGGTCGACGCCTTCTTCGAAGGCTTGGCATCTCGCCGGCGACAAGCCCTTGCCGGCGCAGAAGGATGAGGTGATCGCAGTGGCATACGCAGCCGGAGTCGATGTCGGTTCGACCCAGACCAAAGCCGTCATCATCGACGAGGATGGCAAGATCGCCGGCCGCTCTCTCATCGACACGGGAGCCAACGTCGTCAAGGCCGCCGAGTCGTCCTTCATCGCCGCCCTCGAGGCGGGAAACATCAGCGAGGAGGAGATCAACTACGTTGTCGGTACCGGATACGGCCGCTACCGGGTGACCTTCGGCAACACCCAGGTCACCGAGATCAGCTGTCACGGCAGGGGTGCGGTCCACCTGTTCCCCAACACGAGGACGGTCGTCGACATGGGTGGCCAGGACACCAAGGCGATCGCCGTCAACGCCATCGGCGAGATCACCGACTTCTGCATGAACGACAAGTGTGCTGCCGGGACGGGACGCTTCCTCCAGGCCGCCGCAACGGCTCTCGACATCCCCCTCGACGATCTCGGCCCCCTCTCGCTCCAGAGCAGGAAGTCCGTCAAGATCAGTACGACCTGCACCGTCTTCGCAGAATCCGAGGTACTGGCGTGGATCGGCAAGGGCAAGAAGATCGAGGACATCCTCTGGGGTGTCCACAAGTCCATTGCCGCTCGTTCGGCGAGCCTGATGCGCCGGGTCGGCATCAACGACGAGATCACCTTCACCGGTGGCGTATCCCGGAACGACGGCATGGTCAAAGCGCTCTCGGAGCGCCTGGGAAAGCCCCTGAACGTCAGCGCCGACTGTCACTACATCGGGGCGCTGGGAGCCGCCCTGTTCGCTCTCGACCACGTCATGGCCGGTCGTGCGCCGGTCGCCGGCACGGAGGTGGCATCGTGATCTACACCGCAGGGTTGGACGTAGGGTCCACCTACACGAAGGCTCTCATCCAGTCGGACGACGAGGAGATCGTCGGCAAGGCGTTCGGGCCGACCGGCTTTCGGCTCAAGGAGGTGGCGCGGACGATGTATGACCGGGCACTCGCGGACGCCGGCCTGAGTGAGGACGATATCTCCTATGTGATCGCCACCGGTGGCGGCCGCCACCATGTCGACTTCAAGGATCTCCATGTGACGGACCTCACCGCAAGCGCCCGCGGGGCCTGTTTCCTGTTCCCGGGCACCCGCACCATCCTCGACGTGGGCGGCCAGACCATGAAGGCGAGCCGGGTGGACGGGTCGGCGAACGTCCTCTCGTTCCGGCTCAACGACAAATGCGCCGCCGGCACCGGGGCCTTTCTGGAGAAGACGGCCCGCTACATGGGCTATGGCACCGAAGAGATCGGCGCGCTGATGTCGACCTCGAAGGAACCCGTTCCGATCTCGGGCGTGTGTGCAGTCTTTGCCGAGTCGGAAGTGATCAACCACCTCTCGCTGGGCACGCCGCCGGCGGACATCATGCAGGGCGCCATCGAGTCGCTCACCGGACGCTCGGTACAGCTGATGAGACGGGTGCGGGCGGAACCGGAGTTCACGCTCATCGGGGGAATCCTCCGGTTCGAGACCATGGGGAGATCCGTCAGCGAATCACTCGAAGCCGATGTGAACGTCCCCGACGGCGACATGGTGCAGTTCGTATCGGCACTCGGCTGTGCCATCCTTGGTCGGCGCCGCCTGGAGAAGCTTCACGCAGGCGGTGGCGTGCCGGCCACGTCGGGGACGCCGAAGTGAGCGAGACAGAAGGCTCTGAGCCGGTCTACTGCTCCGAGGGCATCCAGATCCTGAGGGCTCTGGAGGCCGCAGACGAGGGCTGGGAACGGCGCACCGTCACGGATCCGGCCCGGATCGCCGAGCTGGAGGAGCTCTATTCGAGTCTGGGCTTCGAGACGATGGTCACGGGGCTCGATCCGTCGAGCTTCGGTGAGGCGTGCACGAGCTGCGCAGTCACCGCATGTTCCGAATACGTTGCGCTGTTCACGCGCAAGCGGGACGTGGGCTGAAGACCGGACGCGCTCCCGAGGCACTAGGGTCACGGACGGCGGCGGGAGGATTCCGGTCCGGCCGACTACTCCCCGGCCGCACCTCCGAGGTAGGCCGCATGGACCCGGTCGTCCTCCAGCAGGTCGGTGGCCGCTCCCTCCAGAACCACCTTTCCCACCTCCAGCAGGTAGCCCCGACCGGCAAGTTTGAGAGCCGCGTGGGCATTCTGCTCCACCAGGAGTACGGTGACGCCACCATCGCGGAGGCCGCGGATGACCTCGAACAGCTCCTTGACCACCAGCGGTGCCAGACCGAGTGACGGTTCGTCGAGCAGCACCAGCTTGGGATCGGCCATCAGCCCGCGGGCGATCGCCAGCATCTGCTGCTGCCCCCCGCTGAGGGTCCCGGCCAGTTGGTTGCGGCGTTCCGAGAGGATGGGGAAGATTCCGAACAGCTTTTCGGCATCGGCCGCGACGGTTGCCTTCCCCACCTTCCGATACCGGCGGTAGGCACCGAGGACGAGGTTCTCGTCCACCGTCATCGTGGAGAAGAGCTGTCGGTTCTCGGGGACGTGGGATATGCCCCGGGCGACGATCTTCTCCGCTGTGATCCGCGTGATCGGTTGGCCGTCGAAGGTCACTTCGCCCGTGCGGGGCCGCATCATGCCGCTGATGGTCTTCAGGAGTGTCGTCTTGCCCGCTCCGTTGGCGCCGATGAGGGCCACGATCTCGCCCTCGCCCACCTCGAGCGACACGTCATCCAGGGCGCGGATTCGCCCGTAGAAGGTACTCACCCCGGATACGACGAGGGTACTCATTCCTCAGGTGTCCCGAGATAGGCGGCGATGACCTGCTCGTCGGCCTGGATCTCCGCCGGTGTGCCTTCGGCGATGGCAGACCCGTGGTCGAGGACGAGCAACTCGTCCACGAGCCCCATGACGAACTCCATGTCGTGCTCCACCAGCAGAATGGTGGTCCCGTCGTCCCGGATCCTGCGGATCAGGCTCGCCAGCGACCGCCTCTCGGTGGCGTTGAGCCCTGCCGCCGGCTCGTCGAGAAGCAGCATTGTCGGTTCGGTGGCCAGCGCCCTGGCGATCTCCAGGGTGCGCTGAAGCCCGAACGGCAGGTCGGTGGCCTTGTCCGCCGCCCTTTCCGACAATCCCACCTGCTCGAGGAGGGCCGCAGCCGTGGCCACGATCTCGGACTCCTCCCGCCGGACAGAGGTCCGGCGCAGAGCCGCCTGGAGAAAACCGGATGTTGCATGGAGGTGGCGACCCACCATCACGTTCTCGAGAACGCTCATGTTTGCGAAGAGCCTCACGTTCTGGAACGTCCGGGTGATGCCGAGCGCCGCCACCCGGTTCGGCTCCCGGCCGACGATGCTGTCGCCCTGAAAGGTGATATCGCCGGTCGTGGGAGTGTAGATGCCGCTGATCAGGTTGAACAGCGTCGTCTTGCCGGCCCCGTTCGGCCCGATCAGCCCCTTGATCTGGCTTTCGCGTACCTCGGTCGTCACCCGGTTGACGGCCACGAGACCGCCGAAGAACATCGAGACGTCCGACAGCGAGAGAAGTGGAGCACCGTTCACCCGCTCCATCGTCGGACCACCTCCCTCGTTCGGGCGACGACGCCCTCCGGCATGAAGATCATGATGAGGATCAGGATGATGCCGAAGGCGACGACTTCGTACGCGCCACCGACGGCCTCGATCACCAGATTCAGGTGGGTGCGCAGCAGGTCGCGCAGTATCACCACCGCAGCCACACCGAAGGGGGCGCCCCACACCGACGCCATGCCGCCCACGGCAGCCATGACGACGAGTTCCAGTGAGGCGCCGAAGTCGAAGGGTGTCGGCGAGACGGCCACCCGGAAGTGGGCGTACAGGCTGCCCGCGATGCTGGCGTACATGGCGCTCAGCACCAGCGCCCTCACTTTGTACCGTGCCGTGTCCACACCGAGGGTCTCGGATGCCAGCTCGCTGCTGTGGAGAGCGCGCAGGGCACGGCCCGAGCGTGACTTCACCATGTTCAAGGCAAGGAGGATCCCCACGATCGCCACCAGCCAGACCAGGTAGTAGTAGCGCTCTATGGGCCAGATGTCCCACGATCCGATGCTGAGCCGGGGGATGCCGTAGATGCCGTCGGAGCCACCCGTGATGTTGATTTTGTCGACGGCGAAGCCGAGGTTCTCCCGGAAGAGGATGTTGACCATGACGCCGAGACCAAGAGTTGCCATCGCCAGGTAGTGGCCCCGAAGGCGAAGGATGGGGCGACCCACCAGGTAGGCGAGGCCGCCTGTGAACAGCGTGCCGCCGAGGATCAGCAGCCACGGCCACCACCATCGCTCGGCCAGGCCCGATGCTCCGATCAGTGAGGGACGCGTGGTCAGGACCGCCGAGAAGTAGGCTCCCAGCCCGATGAAGGCGACCTGGCCGAGCGACACCTGTCCTGCATACCCCATGAGGAGGTTGAGGCCCACGACGGCCGTGGTGAGGATGCCGATCCGGACCATCGTGTCGAATGTGACGACGCCGCCGGTGAGGGCGGCGATGTCCACCCCGCCGGGCTGTGCGCTTTCGAGCCATCCGATGATCAGGATGATGGCACTCAGCACCGGGATGCCGACGATGACGCTCCCGTGCCTCGTTTTCGGGCTCTCGGTGACCGTCACTCGAGTCCCCGTCCCAGCTGACGGCGCTGTCGCAGGAGGACCGCGATGAGGACGATGAAGGCAAAGATGTCCTTGAGACCGGACTTGGTGACGCCGGCTGCGATGTTCTCGGTGAGACCGAGGAGGAGGCCGCCCAACACGGCTACGGGCGAACTGATGAGACCCCCCATGGCCGCGGCCACGAAGCCCTTGAGGCCGAGCTTGAGGCCCATGTCGTAGATGGGCCGGCTCGCCGGCGCAAGGACGATCCCGGCGATGGCTCCCATGGCCGCCGCCAGCCCGAAGGCGAAGATGGACATGCGTGAGGGGCTGATGCCCATGAGCCGGGCGGCGTACCTGTTGACCGAGCACGCCCGCAGCGCCTTGCCGAGAAGCGTCCGGCGGAGAAACACCATGAGGAGAGCCAGCACGACGGCCGTGGTCCCCCAGATCCACAGCGACTGCGCCTTGAGGACGATGCCGCCGGGCCTGAAGATGAGGTCGGAGGTCGCGACCGTCGTGAAGGCGGGCAGGATCCGGGCGTTGCTCCCCCAGAAGATCAGGGCCAGGCCCTCGAGGGTGATGTAGACACCGACGGTGATGATGATCAGTGTCAGAGAGTCTGCGTTGCGGGCGGGAAAGACGGTCAGCCGCTCGACGACGACCCCGATCACCGTCGTGGCGACGATGGCGAGAAGGGCGGCGACGACGAGGCCCATGGCGCCGGTGCCCCCGACCTTGGATGCATAGAGGGTCACGGCGATCATCGACCCCAGCATCACGAAGGCGCCCTGGGCGAAATTGATGATGCCGGTGACGGTGTAGATCATCACGAAGCCGAGTGCGATGAGGGCGTAGATGGCCCCGTCCCCGAGCCCGGCGACGATCAGTTGGCCGTACTGCTGAGGGCCGAAGTTCTTCTGGGCTCCCAAGATGAGGATGACCGCCACCACGGCGACGGTCATCCCGCCGATCGCCAAGACCCTATATGACTTGTGCTTGAGCGATCGAAACAAGATACCCCTCATATCGCCGGCTCTTCTCCCTCGGATCGGGAGGTTGCGGGCCGGGGGACGACCAAAGCCGTCCCCCGGTTCCGCTTGTCTGAGCCGTTTGCTCTACCAACTGTCCGGTGGGAAGTTGACGAACTTGCCTCCCTCCACACGGACGAAGGTGAGACCGGTGTACTTCAGGCCGAGGTGGTCATCTTTGGTGACGTTGAAGACGCCGCCGGTGCCCGGCCAATCCTTGATGTTGGTTTCGATGTACTCACGGATCCCGGCCCGCCTGTCCTTCAGATCGGGTCCCTCATCGAGACTGCTCAGGCCCTTGTAGGCCCACATGAGGGCGTCCCAGGCGTGTCCGCCGAAGGTGCTTACCGGGTCACCCCCGGTGAACGCCGTGTAGTCGGCGATGTACTTCATCAGGATCGGCTTCTGCGGGTCGTTGTCCGGCAGATCGTCGGCCACCATGAGGCGACCACACGGCAGCACGACGCCCTCGGTGGCTTGCGGTGCCAGGGAGATGAATGTGGCGTTGCAGACGCCGTGGCCCTGGATGACCGGAATGTCGGGGACGAAGTCACGCAACGCCACCGTCACCATCGAGGCGCCGGGCGGGATGGCTCCCACCACCGCGGCCTGGCATCCGGAAGATTGGACTCCCTGCATCTGTGGGAACTCGGTATCGGACCGCTCGAACGTGTCGCTGAAGACGATCTTGATGCCGGCCTCGGGGAAGAACTTCTTGGCGTTGTTCAGGGTGTCCTGCCCAAAGCCACTGTTCTCGTACAGGTAGCACACGGTCGTGATCCCCTGCGACTTGAGGTAGGCGGCCTGCCAGCGGGCGCTGTGGCCGTTCTCCTGCGGCGTCTTGAAGATCCAGGGCCTGGTCACGCCGTCGGTCTCGATGATGCTGCGCGCCGAGGCCATGGAGATCATCGGGATCTCGGCCTCTTCCGCCAGTGGCGCCATCGCCAGAGCGTTGCCGCTCAGCGTGCCCGCAACCAGCACGTCGACATCTTTCTCGGTGATGAGGCGGCTCACCGCCGCCGCTCCGACGTCGGGGTTCGACTCCGAATCGAGGACGATCACATCCAGGGCGTGGTGTACTCCGTCAGGGCCCGTGATACCGTCGGCCCACTGCTCGGCGAGCATGTGAGCCGTGTTCGTCTCGGGCAGACCGAGGCTGGAACCGGGGCCGGTGGCCGAGGCCACGAAGCCGATCTTGTAGGCCACTCCCTCGGTGGCGGGCGCTGCGGTGGTCGCAGGCGCTGCGGTCGTGGCAGGCGCTGCGGTCGTGGCAGGCGCTGCGGTCGTGGCAGGCGCTGCGGTCGTGGCAGTCGTTGTGGTGGCGCCGGCGCTACAGGCCGCGGCAACGAACATCATCACGACCGCTACGGCGAACAGTCGTGGAGTCCTTTTGTTTCTTCGTCCCGTCCTCATTCCAGTCCCTCCTTGAGTCTTCCGCAAGTTTTGCGCGGCAGTCTTTCTCGTTTCGAGCCGACCGACTCGTCGATCCCACACATGCCCAGGATCCGATTGGGCGGATCAAGCGTCGGGATGCTCTTCTCTCGGACCCACGTACGGTGTACGGCTCGTCATCGTATCAGCCTGTCCAGTGCCATGCGGAGGGAACCATGATCTATTTCACCTCTCCGGCGTCCTCGTCCCGGGACCCGCAGGCACGTCGCCGTTGCCCGAATGGGCCGGGAACGCCGACCGGCACGCCGACTGAATCAGTCAACCATGATGCAAATACATCACTTCCAATCAACACCAATTAGGTCATGAGAACGCGCGCGAATAGGTGGGCCATCGGTTCCTCTTGCCGACCTATTTGCCTCGTTGTAGGTTGTGTGCACAGATGAATACATCGATGGCGGCGACGACAACGACCCGCTCCGCGCAAACGAGCCGACCGGTTGGTAGCCTGGTCGCAAAGCTGACAGGAGGCTGACCGTGTTTCTTCCGGAAATCGAGACGTTGCCCCCCACCGAGCTCAAGAAGCTGCAGGGGGAACGGCTGTCGGGTTTGATCGAGAGGCTGCGGGCGAGCGACGCCGAGTACTGGAAGAAGAAGCTGAACGGAATCGGTTCGGTGGCGTCGATCGAAGACCTCCCTTCCATACCGTTCACCTCGAAGTCGGAGTTTCGCGACCAGTACCCGACCGGAATGCTCGCGGTGCCGTTGCGAGACGTCGTCCGGGTCCATGCCTCCTCAGGGACGTCGGGAAAGCCGACCATCGTCGGCTACAACGCCGCCGACGTTGCGCTCTTCGGCGAGGTCAACGCCCGTTGCCTCGCCGCGTGCGGCGGCACTCCCGATGACGTGATCCATGTCGCCTACGGCTACGGCCTCTTCACCGGTGGCCTCGGTGTCCACTACGGGGCCGAGGCGCTGGGGGCGGTCACCGTCCCCGCCTCGGGAGGCAACGCCGTCTTCCAGGTGGGATTGCTGGCCGATCTCGGCGCCACCGGTCTCGCCGCCACGCCCTCGTTCGCCCTCCGTCTCGCCGAGCAGGCGGCAGCCGACGGCAGGTTGGCCGACATCAGACTGCGCTGGGGCATCCACGGTGCCGAGCCCTGGTCGGAGGGCTTCCGTGAGAAGATTCAGGAGGCTTGGGGTGGCGACTATGACGCCTGTGACCTGTACGGGCTCTCCGAGGTGATCGGACCCGGAGTCGCCGCCGAGTGCTATCAGAACAAGGGCGGGTTGCACATCCTCGAGGATCACTTCTACCCCGAGATCGTGGATCCCGACACAGGCGAGCCGCTCCCTGACGGCGAACTGGGCGAGTTGGTCCTCACCACCCTGACCCGCCAGGCACAGCCCGTGCTCCGTTACCGGACGCGGGACATCACGCGGATCCTGGGGGCGGGTTGCCCATGCGGACGGACCTCGCGACGCATCGACCGTTTCCAGGGCAGGGTCGACGACATGCTGATCATCCGCGGTATCAACGTCTATCCGCGGACGATCGAGTCGCTCCTTCTCGACGACCCGTGCATCTCGGGGCAGTTCGCCATCGTCGTCGACCGCCGGTCGACCATGGTGGAGCTCGAGGCCAGGGTCGAGCTGGCGGATTCCTCGCTCGTCCCCCGACGGGAGGAGATCCTCAATCGGCTGAAGAAGCACCTCGCCGACACCCTCCGGGTGCGAGTCGAGGTGCTCCTCGGCGACCCGGGCAGCATTCCCCGTCAGGACACCGGCAAGGCGAAGCGGGTGTTCGTGAGGGTGGACGACACCGATCCCCTCGCCGCTCTCCTCCACTGACGCCCTGGCGGCCAAGGTTCGTGGGCCGGTGCCGAGTCCCGTCGCTCGCGAGGCCGCGCAACGAAGGCGCACCCCTTGCAGCGCTTCGGGTCGGAGAACGCCGCAGAGGTTGCCTGTGGAGGCACGGGGAGCGCTCCGCAGGGCTCGGCGCCCGAGCTTCGGTCGGAGGACCGGTCGCAGGTCATGCGACACGTTGCGGTGACGTGCGACCGGGGCGTGGGTCGGAGGCCTGCGCGCTCGAAGCTCAGGCATTCCTCCACACGGGAGGGCGTTTCTCCATGAACGCCCTGATGCCCTCGACACCGTCGTGTGTCGTCAACAGCTCTTCGACGTAGAACCGCTCCGTCTCGTCGAGTCTGCTCTCGATCTCGGCTCGGCGGCTCTCTCTCACCGCCCTGGTTGCCATGCGTAACGAGAGTGCCGATCGGGGAACGAAGTGCTTGGTCACGAAGGTGTCGATCGTCGCGTCCAGGTCGCCGTCGGCGGCGATGACGTTGACGATGCCGATCCGGCGGGCCTCGGTCGCCGTCAGGCTGCGGCCGGTGAGGACGATGTCTTCGGCGGCCCTGCCGGACAGCAAGGCGATTGCCGCCGGTGGCAGGACCCCGAGTTGGATCTCCGGGCTGGCCAGGGTTGCACTCTCCTCCGCGATGACGATGCCGCAGGCGAGGACGAGCTCGAGCCCGCCGCCCAGACATCTGCCCTGGACACCGGCGACGGTGGGGTAGGGGAATCCGATCAGGTCACGGATGACGCCGCCGAGAGCGGCCAGCATCTCGGGCGCCTTGTCCGGCAGGTGTTCCTCGACGCTGGCGCCGAACGAGAAGTGCTTGCCCGACCCGCGAAGAATCAGGACCTTTGCGTCCTCGGAAGCGGCAGCCGCCTCGATGCCTCGACGGAGCTGCTCGCAGAGAGCGATGTCGATCACGTTTCCCGGAGCCTTGTCGAGCGTGATCGTGTGAATCCCTCCGTCCGCCGAGACGGTGTGACGGATCCAGGTAGTGCTCACGAGTCCGACTCGTGTTGCGGTGAGACGGCCCTGATGAGGTCGTCGCCCCAGAGCTCCCCGGCGGCGAGGCGGCGGCGAAGCTCGATGAAATCGACCACTCTGCCGACCTCCCGCGATCCTCGATGAAAGGCCTGGAACCCGGCCTTGGCCTCCGTCATCATGTTGAGGGAGAGCCAGGCCCGGTTCGTCTCACGGTTCTTGTCCCAGTGCTCGAGCTTCTTCTTCCGGAGCGACTCGATCGTCTTCAGCGTGCAGTCCGGCATCGTGTACAGGATCTTGGTCACGATGGCGTCGACGCCCGCGTCGAGCATCTCGAAATCGATGGTCCCCGACTTCAGCAGCGCCTTGCCTTCGGCCAGGGCGTCGCCCTCTTTCGGCTTCCCGTGGACGATCTTGCCCCATTCGTCGAGGTAGCGATCGGTGATGACGAGCGGGTTGGGAATGAACTCTCCGTTCACCTCGAGTACCGGGAAGATGTCGTTGACGAGACCGAGACGAAGCGCCTCGTGTGCGCTCCACGTCTCGCAGATGACACAGCTCATCACGGCCTCACCCCAGCCCACATAGAGGTCGAGGAAGTCGGTTGAGCCCCCGTCCGGGGCCGAGCCGTGCTTGGGGCCTGCCTGGCCGAACCTGGCCAGATCGGAGGCCAGCGTGAAGTCGCAGGCCATACCGATCTCTTGCCCGCCACCGATCCGCATGCCGTTGACGCGGTTGATGACCGGCTTGTCACAGGTGAGAATTGCCGAGACCATGTCGTTGAACAGGCGCATGTACTGGCGGTACTCGCCGGGCCGGCCGGCGTAGTACTCGGAGTACTCCTCGGTGTTGCCGCCGGTGCAGAACGCCCGATCGCCGACTCCTGTGAAGACCACTGCGACGGCTGCACGATCCACCGAGGCGCGGCGGAAGGCCAGGATGACGTCTTTGACCGTCTCGGTCGCATACGAGTTGAGTTGCCGGGGGTTGTTCAGTGTGATCCAGACCGCGTGCAGGCCGTCGACGGGTGTCTTGTCGTTGTCGAGCACCGGGCGCTCCTCGTAGAGGATTCCGGTGAAGTCGTGGTCCGGGACCAGGTCGTGGCTCATGAACTCCATGGTGCACCTTTCATGGGACGAGGATCGTTCGGCGGGGGTCGCCTCTACCGTGCGCCTCCGCGATGACCGTTGCGATGTCGCTCATCGGAACCTTGCGGATAAAGGGAAGCAGCTTCACGCTACCCGACGTGACCAGATCGACTGCCTCGGGATACCGTTCCGGTGGGCATCCCCAACTCCCGAAGGCGGTGGCGTCGAATGCCATCAGGTTCGACAGCCTGATGGTCACCTTTTCCCGGGTGAACCCGACCACCGCCAGCGTGGCTGCCGGACCGAGCAGACCGTATGCGGTCTCCTGTCCGGCAGGAGTGCCGGAACACTCGAAGATCTTCCAACCGGTGTGCGGCGCTCCCGACGACTCTGCGTGCTCTCGGACCCGATCCCGGACGTCTCGCGCCGAAAGTCCCCGTGCGTTGACGGTTCCGGCCACACCGTGATCGAGGAGGGGGGCGAGGCGAGCGTCGTCGATGTCCACCGCGACAACGGTTGCTCCACTCGCCGCGGCGATCTGGCAGGCGTAGGTCCCGACCCCACCGGCGCCGACCACCACGACGAAGTCTCCCTCCGAGACCTCCGCCCTCCGGACCGCTTGGAGCGGTGTGGTCACGGCGTCGGCGATGACCGAGAGGTCGGCAACGTCGTATCCCGCCGGCAGTTCCCCGATCGCGGTCAGACCGTTGGCCGGGACCGTCACGTGGGTTGCGAAGCCGCCGTCGAGGTCGTTGCCGGGCATCTTCTGATTGCGACACACGTTGCCGCGGCCCGAGGAGCACAGTTCACAGGTCCCACACGGGATGACGGCCGGCACCAGGACATCCTTGCCGATCCACTCCTCGGCTCCCGTTCCCGCCTCCAAGACCCGGCCGCTGATCTCGTGTCCGAGCACGAGAGGGAGGTCGGCGCGGGTCTTGACGTGTCCTTCGAGAAAGCCGAGATCCGTGTGGCAGAATCCACACCCTGCGATCTCGATCAGTACTTCGCCGGCCTCCGGTGCCCTGGCGGCGCCCTCGAACCGTTGGAGCGGCCGACCGAACTCGACCAGGCGCCATGAGTACCGATCGCTGTGGGGTTCGCTCATCGTTCCTCGCTCCACTGCCGTTGCAGATCACATTCTGTCATGATGGTCGGTCTCCGAAGATGCTGCTCCGACGGATGAAAGCGGTTCCTTCCGCGAGTCGGCGGGCCGTGCGATCGTAGAGGGCCTGGTCGACCCTCCAGGTCTCTCCGTCATGGCCGACGCGAACGCGGATCGGCATCACGCCGCTCGTGTGACCGATGCGGATCTCACCGTCCCGTGCCTGATTCGTGACCTCGTGTACGGTCGTCCCCGGGATGCAGGCCGCGACTCCGGTGCATGCCCCAACGGTGCCCGGATAGGCCTTGTGGAGGACGGGTGGGCGGCCGCCGACCACCCGGGCGACCAGGTCGACGTCTTCGGGAGCCACCCGATCCCCCGTGGCAAAGCTCGTGTAGGCGGCGGGCGGGGAGACGATCGAGGGCACCGGCGTCAAGCCATCGGTTGCCATGCCCAGGAGCTTGGCCGCCGCCTCCTTCACCGCGCCGACGGCGGCAACGTGCTCGTCGCGGAACTGCCCGGGGCCCTCGGTCCCGGCCAGGCCCACCGCCCCGGCCGCGAAGAATACCGTGAGGTTGCCCAGGTCGACGATGGTGGCCTCGACCGGACCGATCGCGGTGTCGAGCACGTCGATCACGTTGCCGGTCGGTAGCAGCGCCCCGGTGATACCTCCCGCCGTCCGGCTGAAGTCGAGGCCGATCGGAGCGCCCGTTCCGGGGACACCGTGGATTGCGCAGGCGCCGTCGACGGCGGCGGTTCCGTTGACGGTCGGCACCTCCGCAAGGAGGATGCGCCCGGTGTTCGTGTTGTGGATTCGAACGGTGGTGACGGGCTCTTGGATCTCGACGAGCGCCTCGTCGATCGCGTAGGCGCCGACCGCGGCGGAGATGTTGCCGCAGTTGATGTCGTAGTCGACCACCGGCTCCGTGATGCTCACCTGCGCGAACGTGTAGTCGAGGTCGGCGTCCGGTCGGGACGGCGGATCGATGATGGCCAGCTTGCTCGTGAGCAGGTCGGCTCCTCCGAGACCGTCCACCTGGCGCGGGTCCGGGCTCCCGAAGAGCGACAGGATCATCGCGTCGCGCACCGTGCGATCGCGCGGGAGGGTGCTCCCGCGAAGGAACACCGCCTTGCTCGTTCCGCCCCGCATGAGGACGAACGCAATCGGCGTCTGCTCCTCGGAGGTCAGCGAACCAGGATCTGGACTGTGCACGCAGCTCCTTCGATGCCGACGGCCTTACCTCCCCGGCAGTGGGCGAGGCCCACCCGGGCGCCTTCTATCTGACGATCGCCGGCCTCGCCGCGCAGTTGCTTGACCAGCTCGACGACCTGAGCCACACCGGTGCCGCCGAGGGGGTGACCCTTGCCCAGCAAACCTCCGCTGGGGTTGACGGGCAGCCTGCCGCCGATGTTGGCGTCGCCGTGCTCGACGGCCGTCGGGTACTCACCCTGTTCGAACAGCCCGAGGCCTTCCACCCGCAGCACCTCGGCGATGCTGAAGCAGTCGTGGACTTCCGCGAAGTCGATGTCCTCGGGACCGACACCCGCCTTCTCGTAGGCGTCGTGTGCGGTTGCCCAGGTGAGTGGCTCGAAGGTCATCGATGTCGGCTCGACGTCGACCGTGCCCGATCGCAGTGCGGACGCGGCGAGACGGACGGCCCGGCCGTTGGCGTACTTCTTGGCCGCCTGTTCGCTCATCACGATCACCGCTGCCGCCCCGTCGCTGACCGGCGAGCAGTCGTACAGGTTGAGGGGGTCGGCGATCGGACGCGATGCCAGCACGTCCTCGACCGTGATCTCCTTGTGGAACTGGGCCAGAGGGTTGTGCGCCGCATTCATCTTGTTCTTGACGGGAATCAGCGCGAGCTGTTCCCGGGTCAGCCCGAACTCTTCCATGTAGCGGCGTGCCCTCATCGCGTAGATGCCGGGCATGGTGGCCCCCACGGCGGCCTCCGGATCGCTCGGATCGGGGGTCAGCGCCCCCCGAAACCTGGTCGTGAGGTGCTCGGTGCCGATGGCCGCGACAACGTCGTTCTCGCCTGCCCGAATGGCGAGCGAGGCCTCCCGAATGGCGGTGGCTCCGCTGCTGCAGGCATTCTCGACGTTGGAGAGGGGCAGTCCGGCCAGACCGACCTGGGCGAGGATCCGCTGGCCGGTGACCATTCCCTGAAACACGTGGCCGCAGTACGCGGCCTCGATGACGCGCGGGTCGATCCCCGCGTCGGCGACGGCGCCTCGCAGCGCCTCCGAGCCGAGGTCGGCGGCATCGCGGTCGGGGTGTTTCCCGAACTGGGTCATGCCGATTCCGAGAATATAGACGTCAGTCACTGTCTGCCTCCGCTGGTCGGAATCGGTAGCCGGTCAAGGCGTTGCCCTCCGCGTCTTCTCCGAAGGGCTCGAGCGACAGGACCATCGGCATGCCGAGTGTGAGCTCGTCTGCCTCACATCCGCTGATCTGGCCCATGATGCGGACGCCTTCGGGGAAGTCCACGTAGCCGAGGATGTAGGGGACTTCGAAGGCGGGGGTCGATTGCCTCACCACCGTGTACGTGTACAGGGTTCCCTCCGTGGAGAACCTGACCGTTTCCAGTTCGTCGTTCAGGCAACCGGAGCAGGCCTCTCGAACAGGGAAGAAGTGGGCACCGCACGAGGGGCATCGGCTGCCCAGCAGGTTCCCGGTTCCGTCGGGACGCACTTCCAGTTCGCCCGGACGGAACGACACTTGGGCTGCACATCCGGTCAAAAGATCCTCCTTCACCGGTCGGATAGAGAGTATCGTACACCCTAACCGTCCAACCGTTCGGTCGACTAGATGGAGTGTCCACCGTACTTTATGCCTCCGTCAATGAGGCACTGGCTCTGTTTGCCTGATGTATTTGGCTCACATATCTCTTTGGCGAAGGGGGGAGTGATGCATTTGCATCAGGAGAATGACACAGTAGCCGGATTGCCACCCGGAGGACTCTCTGGGATTCTTGGTGTTGACCAACCGACCGGCCGGACGGTTGGATCGGCCCAAGGAGGCACCGTGGCACTGGGAGAGACGACTGGCACCATGGAAGAAGAGTATCTCTACGACTGGAACGTGATCGGAGAGGGTGAGATCGCCCGACCCGCCGCCGTGGAGGTGAACGACGAGACCTTGCGTGACGGCCTGCAGAGCCCCTCGGTGCGTCAACCCGATCTGAGCGAGAAGGTCGAGATTCTCCACCGGATGGAGGCGCTCGGCATCCACGCGGCCGACATCGGGTATCCGGGCGCCGGCCCGGGAATGCTCGATCATGTCGTCGCCCTCGCGAAGGAGATTGCCGCAGAGGACCTCGAGATCAAGCCGAATTGCGCCGGCCGCACGCATGTCTCCGACATCCTGCCCATCAGTGAGGCGCAGCAACGCTCCGGCGTCGCGATCGAGGCCGCGGTGTTTCTCGGATCCAGTCCCATACGCCAGTTCGTGGAGGGCTGGGACGCGGACTTCCTGGTCCGTACGACGGAGAAGGCGGTCACGTTCGCCCGCAACGAGGGTCTCGAGGTCATGTACGTGACCGAGGACACCACCCGGGCCCGGGCCGACGTCCTCCGGAGGGTGTACACCGCCGCCATCGAGGCCGGGGCGCGCCGCATCTGCCTCGCAGACACCGTGGGTCACGCCACGCCCTGGGGGGTCCGGGTGCTCGTGAGCTTCGTCCGCCAGATCGTGGCCGACAGCGGCGAAGAGGTGAAGATCGACTGGCACGGTCATCGCGATCGAAACCTCAGTGTGTTCAACTCGCTGGTCGCCCTCTCGGCGGGTGCGGATCGGGTCCACGCGTGCGGCCTCGGCCTCGGCGAGCGGGTGGGGAACACGCCGATGGAGGCGCTTCTGGTGAACCTCAAGCTTCTCGGCTGGCTCGATGCCGACTTGCACGGACTGCCGGCCTATTGCGATGCGATCTCGGAGGCGACCGACACACCGGTGCCGAACAACTGCCCCGCCGTCGGCAAGGATGCCTTCGAGACGAGCACGGGAGTGCATGCCGCGGCCGTGCTCAAGGCGTTGCGCACCGGTGACACATGGTTCGCCAACCGCATCTACAGCGGGGTCCCTGCAGACGAGCTGGGCCGTGAGCAGGTGATCACCGTTGGACCGATGAGTGGGAAGGCCAACGCGGTGGCCTGGCTGACCAAGCGTGGCCACCCGTGCGACGAGGCGACGGTCGACAAGGTCCTGTCCGCGGCCAAGTCGTCCGACCACGTTCTTCGCGAGGACGAGATCCTCCGGCTCCTGAGCACGGAGCACACATAGTGACTACCGACACCGTGCCGGGCTCGGCCGTCGAATCCAGGGTGCTGCTGTCCGGCAACGAGGCCGTCGGCCAGGGAGCAGTCGAGGCAGGGGTCCTGCTTGCGGTCGGCTATCCGGGAACACCGAGCACCGAGATCCTGGAGTCCATCGCACATCGCGACGACATCGACGTCCGCTGGTCGCCGAATGAGAAGGTGGCGCTCGATGTGGCCCTCGGGGCGTCACTCGGTGGCGTCAGGGTGCTGGCGACGATGAAGCATGTCGGCCTCAATGTCGCCGCCGACACGTTCATGACCGCGGCATACACCGGTGTCGGTGCCGGTCTCGTGATCGTGAGTGCCGACGATCCCGGCATGCACAGCTCTCAGAACGAGCAGGACAACAGGGCGTACGCTCGGATGGCGGGCGTCCCGCTCCTCGAGCCGAGTGACAGCGCCGAGGCCAAGGAGTACACCGCGATCGCCTTCGAGATCTCGGAGGAGTTCGACACGCCGGTTCTGCTGCGCACGACGACTCGTGTGTCGCACAACAGGGGAGTGGTCGAGGTTGGAGAGCGCGTCGAGAGGCCGTCGACGGGGTTCACTCGCGATCCCGGCAAGTACGTCATGCTTCCCGGGAACGCCCGCGGCCGGCGTCGCGTGCTCCTCGAGCGCCTCGAGCGCCTCACCGCGTACGTCGAGGCGAGTCCGTTGACCGTCGAATTCGGGGATGGCGCCGACTTCGGAGTCGTGACCTCGGGCATCGCCCACCACTACGTGCGCGAAGTCCTCCCCGATGCCCGGATCCTCAAACTGGGCATGAGCTATCCCCTTCCCATGGGGCGGATCCGAGCATTCTCCGAGTCGGTCGACCGGCTCTTCGTGGTCGAGGAACTCGACCCGCACGTCGAAGACGCCATCCGGGCCGCCGGTATCGCGGTCGAGGGCAAGGCCTTCTTCCCCCAGATCGGAGAGCTGAGCCCCGACGTGGTCCGCCGCGGTTTCGCCGCCGCCGGGATCCTTCCCGCGACGGCCGACGTCGTCCCGGCCCCTCCGACGGTCGTCCGGCCGCCACTGATGTGCCCCGGATGTCCTCACACGGCACCGTTCCTCGCCCTGAAACGGATCGGGGCGGTCGTCGCAGGCGACATCGGCTGTTACACGCTTGCCGCGTTGGAGCCGCTGGCGGCAATGGACACATGTGTGGCGATGGGGAGCAGCATCGGCATGGCGGTGGGGTTGGCCGCATCCGGAGGAGCCGGTGGGCCGGTGGTCGCCGCCATCGGCGACGGCACGTTCTTGCACAGCGGGATCCCGGGGCTCGCCGAGGCCGTATACAACCAGGCCAACATCACCGTGCTCATCCTCGACAACGGGACCGTCGCCATGACCGGCGGCCAGGAGCATCCCGGTACCGGGGTGACGCTGCAGGGCTCGGACACGACTCCGGTGGACCTGATCGGGTTGTGTACGGCGCTGGGTGTCCGGGACGTGAGAGTCGTCGACCCGTACGACGTGGCGGCCACCTACAACGCACTCGAAGGTGCCATCGCCCATGTCGGACCTTCTGTGGTGATCACCAACCGTCCCTGTGTCGTAGCGCCCGTGAAGATCAAGGACAGGCCGTACCAGGTCGTTTCCGAAGCCTGCACCGCTTGCCAGGCCTGCATGACCCTCGGGTGCCCGTCGATCGTCTGGTCCGACGAGACGTACGAAGGAAGGCGCAAGGTCGTCGTCGACCTGGACACCTGCACGGGCTGCACGTTGTGTGCCCAGCTCTGCCCGCCCCACGCCCTCGTGCCGGTTCCCGTGGGGGCCCCCGATGCCTGAGGGCTCGCACGGCCTGCTGCTGGCCGGAGTCGGTGGCCAGGGAGTGGTACTGGCCAGCATGATCGTCGCCGACGTTCTGCTTCGCGCCGGCTACGACGTCAAGCAGAGCGAGGTGCACGGGATGGCTCAACGGGGAGGCTCGGTGTCCAGCCACGTTCGCTGGGGGCCCAGAGTCGACAGTCCCATCGTCTCCCGGGGGAGCGCCGAGGTGCTGGTCGCGTTCGAGTGGGCCGAGGCGATTCGCTGGGTCGATTTCGTCCGAGACGGAGGAGCGGTCGTCGCCGACATCCGCACGATCGTCCCCCCCGGTGCCTGCAGCGACAGACGGTCCTGGTCGGAACGGTATCCCGGCATCGATGCGGGGCTCTTCACCGGCCGTCACCTGAAAACCCGGCTGATCGATGCCGGTGCCGCGGCGACCGAGCTCGGCAACGTCCGAGCCGCGAACAGCGTCGTCCTCGGTTCGGTGGCGTCCTTCCTCGACATCGATCCTGTCCACTGGGAGGCGGCCATCGAACGGCTCGTGCCCCGGGGCACGGAGGAAGTGAACCTCGCTGCGTTCCGAGCGGGGCGTGAGATCGCGAGAGCCCCGGTGCCTCGCCGGGCACCGGACCCCGAGGGTTTCTCCGGACCGCACGAGATCGACATCCTCCACGACTGGTGCAAGGGCTGTGGTATCTGCTCCCGGGTCTGCCCCGGATACTGCCTGGCGGTGGACGTCGACGGGAAGCTGAACATCGTGGATGCGGAAGCGTGCACCGGCTGCAAGCTCTGTGAGCTGCTGTGCCCCGACTTCGCCATCAGGATCCATCCTCCCCTGACTCCGGCGGTGGTGGGGAGTCGCGATGAGTAGAGCCGAACTGGTCCAAGGCAACGAAGCCTGTGCCCGGGGAGCACTTGCGGCCGGCTGCCGCTTCTTCGGTGGGTACCCGATCACTCCCTCGTCGGAGATCGCCGAGCACATGGTTCGGCGCCTGCCGGGGGTCGGCGGAGTGTTTGTGCAGATGGAGGACGAGATCGCGTCGCTCGCCGCCGTCATCGGCGCCTCCCTCGCCGGATCGAAGGCAATGACCGCCACCAGCGGACCGGGCTTCTCGCTGATGCAGGAGCACATCGGGTATGCCGCGATGGCCGAGGTCCCGTGCGTGATCATCGACGTCATGCGGGGAGGTCCCAGTACCGGGCTTCCGACATCGCCGTCTCAAGGCGACGTGATGCAGGCGCGCTGGGGAACCCACGGTGACCATCCCGCGATCGTTCTCGCTCCTTCGTCCGTGGGAGAGGTGTTCGATCTCACCATCCGGGCCTTCAATCTGGCGGAACGCTTCTGCACCCCGGTCATCGTCATCTACGACGCGGTCATCGGCCACACGCGGGAGAGCGTCGTTCTGTCGGAGCCCGAACAGATCGAGAACCGGTTGCGTCCCGACGGCAGTGCCGATACCTCCTGGCCCAGGGCGACGCCGGTCGACGGTGTTCCCCCTCTGCCCGCCTTCGGGGACGGCTACCGGTTCCACGTGACCGGGCTGACCCACGACGAACGCGGCTTCCCGACCACGAATGCCAAACTGGCCGAGGCGTTCATCACGCGGATCCATGCCAAGGTCGAAGCCCATGCCGAGGACATCATCCAGGTGGAGCGTTACCTGCTCGACGACGCCGACATCGCCATCTTCGCCTACGGGATCGTGGGTCGATCGGCACGTGAGGCGGTGGATCGGGCTCGCGCCGCCGGTGTCAAAGCCGGTCTGATCCGGCCCCTGACCCTGTGGCCGTTCCCGCACGCGCAGGTCATCGAGGCCGCAAAGCAGGTCGACCGCCTCATCGTGGCCGAAATGAACCTGGGACAGCTCATCGGTGAGGTCGAGCGATCTGCTGCGGGACAGGTCGAGATCGTCGGGCACCTGCGAGCCGACGGTGAGCCGATCACCCCCACCGATCTCTTCGACGTGCTCACGTCCGGTGGCGGAGGGCGGCCATGAGCGCCGTCGACACCTACCTTCGCGAATGGGCAATGCCCCATATCCTCTGTCCCGGCTGTGCCCACGGCATCGTGCTCAAGGCCTTCCTGGAAGCCGTCGACGAGCTACGGATCGACCAGGACAAGCTGGCGATGGTGGCCGGGATCGGCTGCAGCGGCCGGTTGGTGGGCTACGTGGATTCCTGCACCCTGCACGGAACCCACGGCCGGGCTCCCGCCTTCGCGACCGGGCTCAAGCTCGCTCGCCCCGAGCTGAACGTGGTCGTGATCACCGGGGACGGAGATGGTCTCGCCATCGGCGGCAATCACCTGATCCATGCGGCCCGCAGGAACATCGACATCACCGTGCTCTTGCTCAACAATGCGACCTACGGGATGACCGGAGGTCAGGTCGCTCCCACCACTCCGGGAGGTGCCGTGACGTCGACGACCCCGGAAGGGAACACCGAGCCGGACTTCGATGCCTGCAAACTACTCATCGGAGCCGGAGCCTCCTTTGTGGCTCGCGTTCTCGCCGCGAACCCCCTCGAGATGACGAAAGTCATGGCAGACGGCATGAGCCATCGAGGCTTCTCGTTCATCGAAGTGATCAGCGACTGTCCTGCGATCTACGGGCGGTACAACAAGCTCGGCGACGGCGCGGAGATGCTGGCCTGGATGGCGCGCTGTGACGACAGCGTCTCCGGTCCGTTGTTCTCCAAGAAGTTCGTGAACCACGTGCCCTCCTCGGTGGCGCCACCCGGGTTGGCGACCGGCGTCCTCCAGAGGGACGTGAAGCCGGTGTTCGCCGGAGTCCGAAAGGTCGAAGACGATGAGTCGTAGCGAGATCCGGATCGCGGGCGCCGGTGGCCAGGGCGTTGTCACGGCCGGCCGGATCCTTGCCGAAGCCGCGATCCTGTCCGGCAGCAACGCCACCCACAGCCAGGTCTACGGGCCCCAGTCTCGTGGTGGCGCCAGCCGCTCCGACGTCGTGATCGCAACGGGGGAGATCGGCTTCCCGCTGGCGGACGACATCGACGTCTTGGTGGTCCTGAGTGCCGAGGCGTACGCCCGGTACCAGCCCGAGCTGGGAGAGCACGGCCGCCTGGTCGTCGACGGGCGCTGCGCCCCCGATTCGGTCGATGTCGACCGGTTTCCGGTCGTCGACACGGCGCGTGCGATCTCGGGCGGCCAGCTCGTCACCGGCGTGGTGGCCCTGGGGTTGCTGCAGGCCCTCACCGGAGTGGTCGACACGGATGCCCTTCGCCGGGCGGTCGCGGCCAGAGTTCCCACCCTGCACCGGAAGATGAACCTGGATGCCCTGAGCGCCGGGATGGCTCTGGTCGGTGGGGGGACGGCATGACGGACGAATTCACGACGAGGGAGCGCATCCGTCGGGAAGCCGCGGCGCTCTTCCGCAAGAAAGGATTCAACGGGACGAGCATGGCCGAGCTCGCCGAGCACGTGGGCATCACCAAGTCGAGTCTCTACCACCATTTCCCGAGCAAGCAGGCCCTGCTGTCGGAGATCATCGAGCTGACGGTGAATCGGGTGACGCCGCTCCTGCAAGAGGTGGCGGACTCCGATCTGCCGATCCGTGAGCGGCTGGGCAGGGCGGTGGTCCTCCATACCGTGGAGGCGATACGCGATCGGGACGCCGTCGCCTGCTTCGTCGAGGAGGGCCGATACCTGGCTCCCGACCTCATGGCTGCCCACGTGGCAAGGAGGGACCGCTACGAGGCCATCTTCCGGCGAATGCTCGAGGAAGGTATCGCGTCGGGCGAGTTCGTGGATCAGGATGTTGCCCTCTCCGTAAGGGCCATCCTCGGGACGTGCAACTCGGTGGTGCGTTGGTACCGGTCGGACGGAGACCACACCCCCGAGGAGATCGCGTCGCAGTTCGCCCACTTCACGGTGCGCGGTGCAAGTGGCGCGAAAGGTGTGTATTCCGTCCTGGGAAGTGACAGGTGAGCGGGGCACTCGAAGGCGTCACCGTGCTCGACCTCTCCCAGGGGGCGGCCGGACCCACCTGCGCCATGTACCTCGGCGACCTGGGCGCCGACATCCTCAAGGTGGAGCCCCCCGGTGGGGAGTGGGGGCGGAGGTTGGGCCCTCCTTTCGTCGGGGGCGTCGCGGCGGCATTCCTGGGGATGAACCGCAACAAGCGGAGCGTCGTGGTCGATCTCAAGAAGCCGGGAGGATCCGAAGTCGTCCTGAGGCTGGCCGAGCACTCCGACGTGGCCCTCGAGAGCTTCCGGCCAGGGGTCGCCGAACGTCTCGGCATCGGCTACGAAACCATGGCGAAGCGCAACCCCCGGCTGATCTACGCGGCAATCTCCGCCTTCGGCCGGTCCGGGCCGTGGCGTGACCGTCCCGGCGTCGACGGTGTCGCCCAGGCCATGGGGGGAATCATGAGTGTCACCGGAACGGCCGACGGCCCACCGGTCAAGGTGGGGGTCCCGGCCGCCGACATGGCCGGGGGCATGTATACGTCGCAGGCCATCATCGCGGCCCTCTTCGCCAGGGAGCGGACGGGCCGCGGCCAGCGGGTCGACGTATCCCTGCTCGATTCGCTTCTCGCCTACCAGGTCGTGCCGCTCTCGATGTTCCTCGCAAGCGGAGAATCGCCCCGACGCCTGGGAAGCGCAGCCCCCTATGCGGCTCCGAACGAGGCATTCGCGACCAGCGACGGTCATGTGATGGTTGCCGCCTACACCCCCAAACGGTGGCCGGCGCTCTGCCGCGTCTTGGGCAAGCCGGAACTGGCGACCGATCCGCGCTTCGACACCAACGAGAAGCGAGTCCGCGGCCGACCTGCGCTGCGAGAGGTCCTGGAACCGTTGTTTCGTGCCAGAACGACGGCGGAGTGGATCGAGGTGCTCGACGAGGCCGACATCCTCTGTGGACCGCTGCTGACGTACTCCGAATTGGTCGCAGAGGAACACGTCGTCAAAGGGGATGCGATCGTGACCGTCACGCATCCTGCGATCGGCGAGGTCAGCTCGCCGGTGTTCCCGGGCCGCTTCTCGGAGACGCGCGGCGACGTCACCGGACCGCCGCCGCCACTGCCCGGTGAGCACTCGGAAGCGATCCTGGGGGAGTGCGGTTTCGGCGAGGACGAGATCCGTGAGCTGCTTCGCATCGGTATCGTGAGTGGCGTCCAGGACGAACCCGAAAGGAGTACCCAGTGACGGATGAGCAAGCCGCCAACGGCGAAGAAACCCCTGTGCTGTATGAGCGCGTCGGAGCGGTAGGGGTACTGACCCTGAACCGACCCCATGCCCTCAACTCGATGACCGTCGCGATGCTGGAGGAGATGGCCCGCATTCTCGACGAGATCGAGGCCGACCCGGACACCCGGGTTCTCGTCGTGACCGGATCGGGTGAGAAAGCATTCTGCGTGGGAGCCGACCTGAAGAGCCGGGGCAAGAAGTTCGAGGCGGGTTTGATCCACGACCCGCTCGGTCTGCTCGTACGCAGCGTCTTCGGTCGTCTCGAGAACCTGCACATGCCGGTCATCATGGCGATCCGCGGCTACGCCTTGGGAGGCGGTCTGGAGCTGGCTCTGGCCGGTGACCTTCGAGTGGCGGCGGAGGGAGCCCGACTGGGCTTTCCCGAGGCCAAGGTCGGGAGTCTGCCGGGAGCCGGCGGGACCCAGCGGGCCACACGTCTGATCGGACCCGGTTTCACGAAGGAGCTGATGTTCACCGCCGACCATATCGGTGCCGAGGATGCGTTGCGCATGGGCCTGGTCAACCGCGTGGTGCCCGATGACGACCTGATGGAGGAGACGATGGCGCTGGCTCGGCGCATCGCCGGCCGTGCCCCGCTGTCCCATGATCGGGTCAAGGTGCTGGTGAACCGGGCCACCGAGACCGACCTCGAAACCGGCCTGGAGCTCGAGTCGACGAGTCACGCCGTGCTGCGTGCCAGCGAAGATCGAAACGAGGGGATCCAAGCCTTCATCGACAAGCGGCCCCCGAAATTCAAGGGACGATGAGAGCACGAAGGAGGTAACGAACGTGAATGTGAAAGACCGAGTTGCCATTGTCACGGGTTCCGGCCAGGGGATCGGTGAGGGGATCGCCCGGGCACTGGCCGGAGCCGGCGCCAAGGTCGTCGTGAACGATCTCGTGCCCGAGAAGGTCGAAACGGTCGTCGCCGATCTCAAAGCCGCAGGCTTCGATGCCGTTGGTCACACCGCCAACGTGGCGACCGCCGAAGGAGCCGAAGGTCTGGTGGCCGCGGCGCTGGAAGCGTACGGCCGTGTCGACATCCTGGTGAACAACGTCGGGATCGCCCGAGATGGCTGGCTGGCCAAGATGAGCGAGGAAGACTGGGACAGCGTCCTGCAGGTCAACCTCAAATCCCAGTTCCTGTGCTGTCGGGCCGTTGCGCCGCACATGATGGCGCAGAAGTCGGGCCGGATCATCAACATCTCGTCGCGTGCCTGGCTGGGGGGACCGGGCCAGGCGAACTACGCGGCCTCCAAAGGCGCCGTGATCAGCCTGACCCGCACGCTGGCGCTCGAGATGGCCCGCTACGGGATCACCGCCAATTGCATCGCTCCGGCGCTCGTGGACACCCCGCTCTTTCGGGGGCTGAAGGAGGAGGTTCGGGAGCGGCTCGTCAAGACGATTCCGCTGCGTCGAGTCGGCACCCCGGCGGATATCGGCAACGCCGCGCTGTTCCTGGCGTCGGACGAGTCGTCCTACGTGACCGGCCAGACGCTGTACGTCTGCGGCGGCCGCAGCCTGGGGGCAGGTTGAGGGAGGTTCCGACACGATGGGCATGACGCTGGCAGAGCGTATCCTGGCCAAGGCGGCAGGGCGGGAGCAGGTCACGGCGGGCGAGTTCGTCGTCGCCGACATCGACCTTGCCCTACTGCACGACATCTTCGCCGCCCAGGTGTTCGACCTGCTTCGAGATGTGGGGGTGGGCCGCCTCTTCGACCCGACCAGGACGGTGGTCGTGATCGACCACCTCGTTCCGGCGCCTTCGGTCGAGGCGGCGAGCGTTCACCAGAGGATCCGAGAACACGTATCCCGGCTCGGTATCACCACCTTCTACGACGCGGGCGAGGGTATCTGCCACCAGTTGCTCCCTGAGCGGGGCCATGTCCGGCCGGGGATGCTGATCGTGGGAACGGATTCGCACACGACGACGTACGGCGCGCTCGGTGCCGGCGGCACCGGAATCGGCACCTCGGAGATGGTCTACGCGCTGGCCACGGGGAGGCTCTGGTTCCGGGTGCCCGAGACCATCCGATTCGAGTTGACCGGTGACCTGCTGCCTGCGGTCTCGTGGAAGGACGTGATCTTGTACCTGGCCGGACGTTTCGGAGCCGACGCCGCCCAGTACCGCGCGATGGAGTTTGGTGGACCGGCCGCGGCGAACGCAGACATGTCGAGCCGGCTCACGGTCTCCAACATGGCGGTCGAGATGGGAGCCAAGTTCGGCCTGTTCGCCGCCGACGAGGTCACCGACGCCTATCTGCGAGAGCACGGAGGAACCGGCTCCGAGCCTTTCGAGCCGGACACCGACGCGAGCTACGAGGCCGTCCACGAGATATCGCTCTCGGATCTGCCTCCGCAGGTGGCGATGCCGAACGAGGTGGACCGGGTCGGCCCGGTGGCCGATGTCGAGGGTGTCACGATCGACCAGGCCTTCGTCGGATCCTGTACCAACGGGCGGATCGAGGACCTTCGAGCGGCGGCGGACGTGCTCGACGGGCGCCACATAGCCGCAGGAGTTCGTCTTCTCGTGGCCCCGGCCTCCCGGGCCGTCCTCCAGGAGGCCATGAGGACGGGAGTGCTGGCCTCGCTCGTCGATGCGGGCGCCTCCGTGCTCGTACCCGGGTGCGGTCCCTGTTTCGGGGGTCACGGCGGGCTCCTCGGGCCGGGCGAACGCTGTATCGGCACCAGCAACCGCAACTTCATCGCACGGATGGGAAGCGCCCAGGCCGAGATCTACCTCGCTTCGCCTGCGACCGTGGCGGCGTCGGCGCTGGTCGGGCGCATCACCGATCCCCGGCACCTGGAGGCGACCGATGTCTCGTGACCTGCTGCGAGGCCGCGTGTGGAAACTCGACCACAACGTCAGCACGGATGTGCTGTCTCCCGGTGCGTACGCCGTCGACCCGGTCGAGGTCCGCAAGCTCCACGTTCTCGAATCGGTGAACCCGGCGTTTGCCTCCGAGGTGGAACCCGGCGACGTCATCGTGGCCGGGCGCAACTTCGGGTGCGGGTCGAGTCGCGAGACGGCCGCGGAGAACCTGAAGGCGCTTGGCGTGGCCTGTGTCGTCGCCGAATCGCTCTCGCGGCTCTTCATGCGCAACGCGGTCGCCGTCGGGTTGCCGATACTCGTCTGCGCCGGCGTTCATGCGGCGTTTGCGGATGGGGACGTCATCGAAGTCGACCTCGCCTCGGGCCGGGTCCGCAACATCGCCGGCGGCTCCGAGCTGCAAGGCGACTCGTTGCCCGAGGAAATGCGGGAGATCCTCGCGGCCGGCGGGATTCTCGCCATGCTCAGGAAGCAGAGTGCCGTATGACTGAAGCTCCTGCGTCGAGAGGGACTTCCGGCCGGCTCGCCGACGCCCATCGTGTGCAACCGCACAGGCGGTAACCGATGAGCACCGTGACCGCGATCGATTCGAGCGTCGGAGGGGCGCTCGCCGAGCTGCTCGACATTCTCGGCAGGACCGCCGATGGCATGATCGCGATCGACGGGGAGTTCCGCATCATCGCCTGGAACGAGGCGGCTACCGAGCTCCTGGGCTACTCCCCGGCCGAAGCTCTGGGGAGACCCTGCCACGAGATCCTCTGCTGGCGTGATCGACATGGAGACGCCGTATGCGACCTCTGCCCCGCGGCCGCCCCGGGTGAAGCCGACGAGATCATCGCAACCCGGGAGGTGCTGGGCAGGTCCGCGGCCGGCAAGACGCTCTGGCTGAACGCATCCACCATCGTTCCCCCCGCCGGGCTTCGTGACCGGTGCCGGCTGGTGCACCTGATCAGAGAAGTCGCCCTTCCCCCCGAGCTGGAGAGGGTCGTCGTCGAGCGGTTGGGAGGTTGGAGCCTTGCCACCGCCGACGGTGTCGGGAATCTCGACGTGTTGACTTCCCGGGAGCGGGACGTGCTTCGCCTCCTGACCGAGGGACTCGACGGGGCCGCCATCGCCGAGCGGCTGTTCCTGTCGCCGGCGACCGTCCGCAATCACATCCAGCACATTCTCACCAAGCTCGGTGTCCACAGCCGGGTCGAGGCCGTGGCGCTGGCTCTACGCCGTCGCTAGTGCCCTGGCCCGTGACGTTCGAGGATCTCTCCTGCGAGACGTTCGAGATCCTCCACGGTCCGGCCCTCGAATCGTCGTCGGCAGACCTCGTCGTATCTGGCACAGAGATCCTGGCAAGCCGACCCGACGATCCAGTCGTCGGCCATGTTGAAGAGGACGTTGTTCTCCTTGCCGATGTGGGCCACGATCAAGTTGGTGAAGCCCTCGGCCGCGCTCCTCAGAGCGGCGTTCGCCGTCTGGTCCTCACCACGGGCGTCCTCGAGCGATTCCGCCATGGCCCGCACCAGCGCTCGACCTTGCTCATGTTCATCGAGCATCACGGCGATCGGGCCGGCGTCCCGCGGTAGGCCGTTGGCCTCCAGCTCCGGAAACAGGTGGACCTCCTCTTTGCCGTGATGGCAGGCGTCCACGAAAAGGCGGAAGAACGTGACGCACCGGGCGACGGCGTCGTAGTCGAGGGGATCCCCGTCCTTCTCGGCTGCGAACATCCGCGCCAGCGCGTCGGCAACTTCGAGGATGAGTTTGTGCTCCTCCCGGAGCAGTGCGGTCGCTGTGGACGGGTGCTGGTCGGTCATGCCGGACCAACGTAGATGACGGTGTGTCGCAGTGCAAGATGGCCCGCGGCTGCGCCGGCCCACGAAGGCCGCCATCTCTTCCTTCCCCTGGCAGGGGAAGTACCCGAGCGCAGCGAGGGGGATGGGGTTTCTTTCCTTCCCCTCGCAGGGGAAGTGGCCTCGGGGCTTTGGCCGAGGCCGATGGGGTAGAGGATCTCCCCTCGCAGGGGAAGTACCCGAGCAAGAGTGACCCCACTTCTTCCTTCCCCTAGCAGGGGAAGTACCCGAGCGCAGCGAGGGGGATGGGGTAGAGCGCCTTCCTACCACCCCCATCGACCTCGGCTCGTTCCTCGCCTCGGCCACTTCCCCCCGAAGAGGGAAGCAAAGAGGAGGCGTCTACCGGTCCAGTTCGGAGCGCAGCGACCGGGCCATCAGCCGTTCATACAGGGCCGGTGCGACGCGAACGAGGAACCGGGTCAGCTTGCCGACCCCGCCAAGCACGACGAAACGCCGGCGGCGCTCCACGGCTCGGAGGACCGCGTCGGCGACCTGCTCAGGGGACAGCATCGACCCGACGCGTGACTGGGGATGATCCGTGATCGACCCGTCCCCATCGAGGGTGCGGAAACGAAACGCGGTGTCGACAAAGGTCGGTGCCACGATCGTCACGTCGACACCGGTGCCGCGCAGCTCGGCTCGCAGCGTC
The DNA here is from genome assembly GCA_002897675.1 of bacterium BMS3Abin02. Taxonomy (NCBI): domain Bacteria; species bacterium BMS3Abin02. Next base: position 43,749 of record BDSU01000028.1, read on the forward strand.
TCGAGGAACCCGCCGAGGGCGTGCTTGGACGCCACGTACCCGCTGCGGCCGAGCAGGGGAGCGAACCCTGCCACGGAACTGATCGCCACGATCGCCCCTTGCCGCTCGACGATCGAGGCCAGGGCCGCCTTCGTGGCGTGCACCGCCCCGAAGTAGTTGACCTCCATGACGCTGCGCAGCACCGACAGGTCGGTGTCGGCGAACGCGCTGCGGTGGGTGAGACCGGCGTTGTTGATCAGCACGTCGACGCCGCCGAGGCTTGTGACGACCTGTGCGATCGCGGCCTCGACCTGCTCGAAGTCGGTCAGATCGCACACGGCGGTCACGGCGGCGGACAGGTCCGCGTCGAGGGCGTCGAGGCCCGCGTCGTCGACGTCGAGCAAGACCAGGCGCGCGCCTGCGCCGGCGAAACGACGGGCCATTGCAGTGCCGAGCCCCCCCGCTGCTCCGGTGATCACGACGACGGCGTCGCTCAGGTCACGTCCCGCCACGACGTCCCGCCAGGAACTCGTCGAAGACCTCGGAAGTCGTCTTCTGTGGCACATAGCCGAACTCGTCCTTCAATCGCCGGTTCGCCAGCACCGGCCGGTAGCGGAGAAAGTCCACTTGTTCCGGTCCGTACTGGGTGAGACGGAGACGCTGCAGCACCGCCAGCACACCGCGCACGACCCGAGCAGGCACCGCCACGTAGCGTTTGCCCATCCGTTCGGCCATCTCGGCGAGAGTGAGAACGCCGTCCCCGGCAAGGTTGAACACTCCGGTCAGGTCGGTGAAGATGCCCCGCCGAAGGCACGCGACGACATCTTCGTCCCAGATGAGCACGAACGGTGTGGGAGCCCCGCGGATCCCCATGATGATCGGCCGGTCGAAGAGGTCGGTGATCTGATTGTGGGTGGCTCGCCCGAGGATCGTTCCGGGACGAAACACGAGCTGGCCCAACTCCGGGTGCCTGGAGCGCCATTCCGTCAGCATCTCCTCCACCTGCCGCTTGTGGTCCGCGTACGCGAACTCGACATTGCCGCGCAGCGCATCGTCCTCGCCGAGCCGATGCGGGTTGTCGGCGTGGTACCCGTAGGCGGCACCGGAGGACGACACGATCACCTTGCGCACCCCGGCGTCGAGACACGACTCGAGAACGTTCTCGGTGCCACCTACATCGATCGAGTACTCGAGGTCTCGATCCGGTGTGCGTCCGGGTGTCACGATCGCCGCCAGATGCACGACGGTGCCGATCCCGTGTTCGCCGAGGACCCGTCGCAACGACGGGTCGCGGATGTCCATCGTGACGTAGGTGATACCGTCCAGGCGCTCGGAGGGTTCCCGAACATCCATCGCGACGATGGTCCCGAGCCCGCCCGGATCGGTGGCCAGCGATTCGATCAGCAGGCTTCCGACGTACCCGCCGGCGCCGGTGACGAGGACGGATCGGGTCACGCCGGCGCGACCTCGGCTTCGGCCTCGATCGGTCTGCGGGACCAGAACGCGACGACGGTCAGGCCCGCGATGATGTGCCAGATGCCCCACCACGCGGCGATCAGGGCCATTCCGCCGAGACCGTCGAAGAAGTTGAAGATCAGAATCAGCGCGAGGGCGGAATTCTGCAATCCGACTTCGATGGTGACGGCCCGCCGGTCACGCTCGGTCAGTCGAGCGGCCCGCGCCGAGACGTAGCCGAGGAAGAAAGCCAGCGTGTTGTGGACGAACACGGCGAACACGACGAACCCGATGTAGGTGACGAAGTTGCTCCAGTTGTTCGCCAGGGCGACGGCGACGAACGCCATGAACACGATCACCGAGCCGGTTTTGAACGGACCGCGCACCCTCGCGGCGATCCTGGGCCACTGGCGTGCAATCAGCATGCCGAGCACGAGGGGGATACCGAGGATCACGAAGATCGTCATGAAGAGGTCGAGTGGCCCGAGGGAGACCCGCGTGAGGATCGCGGCGGTGTCCGGGTTGAGACTGCCCCAGAACGCGAAGTTGAGGGGGGTCATCACGATCGCCGCGGCGGTGGAGACCGCCGTCATCCCGACCGACAGGGGAGCGTTGCCGCGCGCCAGATAGGTCATGATGTTCGAGAGGTTCCCCCCAGGGCATGACGCCACCAGAATCATGCCGAGAGCGATCGACGGCGCCGGATGCAGGATCAACGTGAGAAGATACGTGAACGCCGGGAGCAGGATGAACTGGGCGCCGAGGCCGATTGCCGGCGGCTTCGGCTGGCGCAAGAGACGCCTGAAGTCTTCGATGTCGAGGTCCATGGCCACGCCGAGCATCATCAGACCGATGAGAACGTTGAGTGCCAGCAGGCTGCTCTTGTCGAAGTTGAGGGTGAGCTGATCGATCACGTCATTTCCCTTCCGGCTCTTGGTGCATCTTCTTGAAGTGCATCAACCCCGGCGCCCACAGGTGCTTCTTCGGGTCGACATCGACGTGGATGACCGCACATCCCCCCACCGCGAGACTCCGCTCGATCGCCGGACGCAACTGCGCAGGGTCGGCGACCCGCTCACCGTGCGCACCCATGGATCGGGCCATGGCGTCGTAGCCGATCTCGCCGAGCTCGGTGTTGATCGTCTCGTCCGGATCGAGGGACTTGCGGACCATCATCTTGACCGGGTGCCGGGCCATCGACTGGGACATCTTGACCATTCCCCATTGGCGGTCGCTGACGACCAGGAACACGATCCGGTTGCCGTTACGGACCGCGGTCTCGATCTCCTGTGGATGGAACCCGAAGGCCCCGTCCCCGATGATGCAGCACACCTGACGGTCACCGAACGCCTCCGCGGCGCCGAGCGCCTGCCCGAGGCCCGCGCCCAGCATCCCGAAGTGCGGAGTCGAGAGCATCGCGCCGGGGGTGCGCACACGCAGGAAGAAGTTCGCCCACACCGCCGTGTTGCCGCCGTCGACGACGAAGATCGCGTCATCGTCGAAGACATCCATGCACGTGGCAGGGACGTGCGCGGTGTTCATCGGCACGGAGCGGTCCTCGAGGTGCTTGTCGAGTTTGGCGGCCGTCTCTGTGCGCGAAGCGATGAGCCGGTCCACTTCGGATCGGCGCGCGTCGAGAAGCGCCTCGTCTTGCTCTCCTTCGAGCGCCTTGCCGAGAGCTTCGAGGAACGTCCCGGCGTCGCTCGTTATGGCCAGGTCTACCGGCTTGTTCAGTCCGAACGCCGCCTCGTCGACGTCGACCTGGATCACCTGCTGGTCCTGACGCCAGTTGGGCGCCTTGCCCCACCAGTCGGTCTCACCGATACGTGACCCGAGCACGAGCACGACGTCCGCAGCGTTGCGCACCTCGTTCGTGGCGTCGATGGCAGTGATCGGCCAGACGAGAGGGGAGGTCTCCGACATCGATCCACGGCCGCTCCACGAGGTCGTGACCGGAGCGTGCAGCAACTCTGCGACCTGTGCGAGCTGATCGTGGGCTCGAGCATGGATGACGCCGCCGCCCGCGTGGATGATCGGCAGGGTGGCCTCGGCGAGACGCTGCGCAGCTCGTTCGACCAGTTGCGGATCCGGCAGGAGAGGATCGACGCGCCGGTAACGGTGTCGCTGCCACACCGCCGCCGGTTTGGTCTTGCCGTTCATGATGTTCTGCGGAACGTCGAGGTGCACGACACCGGGCCGGCCACGGAACGACTCGCGCAGTGCGGTGCGCAGGAGTTCGGGGACGCGCTGCGCCGAGGATGCGCGTGCGGACCATTTCGCAATCGGCGTGATCGCCCCCACCTGATCGAAGTACTGGTACGCGCCTCCCCGGTCGGGGTCGCTGATCGCCAAACGCCGTGAGCTCGTGATCAGCAGGACCCGGTTGCCCTCGGCGTTCTCGACGGCGACGCCGGGGAGCGCGTTGGCGACGCCGGGGCCGTTGCTTGCGATGGCGACACCGAGACGGCCGGTCAGCCTCGCGTAGGCGCCCGCCATGTGCAGCGCGGTCGTCTCGTGCCGGGGCGTCACGAGGGAGATCCCCCTCGTTTCGAGACCGTTGAGCAGCCCCATGTACGTGCCGTCCGGCAGGCCGAACACCTTCTCGACGCGTTCTGTGGCGAGTACGTCCGCGATCAGATCGCCACCGGTCACCGAGCCCATTCCCACCTCCTGTGCCGTTGCGAGCCTAACGGGCGTCCGGCGGCGGGGCACTCGAGACCCGGGACTAACCTTCGCGTCACGATGATCGAATCGGGAAACCGGGTACCGGACACACGTTTGCTCGACCGGGACGGGAAGCGATATGCGCTCTACGATCTTCTCGACCGGCCCACCCTCGTGATCGTCTTCAAGACCACGTGCTCCACATGCCGGCTGGCGCTGCCCGTGTACGACCGGTGGCGCCGGTACGAGCCTGCGGTGAAGGTTCTGGCCGTCTCGCAGGACACCCCGGCGCTCACCGACGGGTTCTACGAGGATCTGGGTGTCGGTTTCGAGACCCTGTATGACGAGCCTCCCTATGCGATGTCGAACGCGTTCGGTGTGATCGCCGTGCCATCCCTGGCCTTGATCGAACACGGGCAGGTGACCTGGTCAGGGCACGGATGGGTGCGTGCCGAGGCCGAGGAACTGGAGACGCTGCTCGCCACGCATGCGGGCAGGCGGCCGGCGCTCGTCGGAGCCGATGACCTCCCGGTGTTCAAACCCGGCTGAAGTGGAAAGAACGTCCTCTAGGTGGAGGACTCGAGTGTCGGGGGCCGGCGCCTCCGATCGATGAGAGGAGTGAATCGTGGACTATCGCATCGAACGGGATTCGATGGGTGAGATGCAGGTGCCTGCCGGCGCCTACTACGGCGCATCGACTCAGCGTGCCGTCGAGAACTTCCCGATTTCCAAACTGCGGTTCGGTCGCCGGTTCATCTGGGCGCTCGGGCTGATCAAATGGGCCGCCGCCAAGGCCAACAAGGAGATGGGCCGCTACGAGGCCGAGAAGGCCGACGCGGTGATGCAGGCCTGCGACGAGGTCATGGACGGCAAGTTCGACGACGAGTTCGTCGTCGACATCTTCCAGACCGGGTCCGGCACGTCTACGAACATGAACGCCAACGAGGTGATCGCCAATCGGGCGACCGAGATCCTCGGCGGGACGCTCGGGTCCAAGCTCGTGCACCCGAACGACCATGTCAACAACGGGCAGTCCTCCAACGACGTGATCCCGACGGCCATCCATCTCGCGGCCGCGGGCGCGCTGCGTGAAGACCTCCTGCCGGCCCTCGGCAAGCTCGCCGTTTCGCTCGACGCCAAGGCCGAGGAGTTCAAAGACGTCGTCAAGACGGGACGGACCCATCTGATGGACGCCACACCGGTGACGCTCGGCCAGGAGTTCTCCGGCTACGCCACACAGGTCCACAAGGGCGCCGAGCGAATGGAGAAGGTCCTGCCGGAGCTCGAGGAGCTGGCGCTGGGTGGCACGGCGGTCGGCACCGGGCTCAACGCACCCGTCGGCCTCGTGCCACTGATGATCCGCCACATCGCCGATCGTTCCGGGTATCCGTTCCGTGAAGCCGACAACCACTTCGAGGCCCAGGCCGCCAAGGACGCCGTCGTGGCGACATCGGGCATGCTGAAGACCGTTGCGACGTCGCTGTTCAAGATCGCCAACGATCTGCGCTGGCTGTCGTCCGGTCCCCGCACGGCGATCGGTGAGATCCGGCTTCCGACGTTGCAGCCGGGCTCGTCGATCATGCCGGGCAAGATCAACCCGGTCATCCCGGAGGCGGTCATGCAGGTCGCCGGACAGGTCATCGGCAACGACGTGTCGGTGACGTGGGGTGGCGCGAACGGCAACTTCGAGCTCAACGTGATGATGCCGCTGATGAGCTACAACCTCATCGAGTCGATCGACCTGCTCGCCAACGTGTCGACGGTGCTCGCCGAGAAGTGCGTCGACGGGATCGAGGCGAACGTGGAGCGGGCGACCGAGCTGGTCGAGCGCGACATCATCATCATCACGGCGCTGGCGCCGCACGTCGGGTACGACAAGGCGGCCGACATCGCCCACGTGGCGATGGACACCAACCGTGGTGTCCGAGAGGTTGCGCTCGAGATGAGCGGTCTGTCCGCCGAGGAGCTCGACAAGGTCCTCGACCTGAAAAAGATGACCGAGGGCGGCGTCCTCTAACCCCCCTGTTGAACCCAGGGCTCGTAGTGACCCTGTGGGTATCCCTGAGCCCTGGGTTCAACGAGGGTGTCACTTCGCCAGGAGAGAGCGGACGGTCTCGGCGACGTCTCCCGGGCGGGTGGTGAGGTCATCCCACGTGAATCGGACGAGCCGCCAGTCGTGCAATGTTGCGAGTCGATCTCGGCGCCGGTCGCGTTCGAACGCCTCGACCTGGGTGTGCCACCTTCGCGAGTCCCACTCGATCGCGACCTTCTCGTCCGGGTACGCCGCGTCGAAGCGCCGGTTCTCGTCCCACGGAATCGGATACTCGAGCAGGGGATCGGGGAGCTGGAAGGATCGCAGAACGTCGAGGCCGAGCAGTTCGAGGCGACTCGCATTCTCGTTGGGTGATTCGGCCCGCTCCGCGAGTACGGTTCGAAGAGAAGTCGAGCCGGGTTTGCCCCGCCTCAGAACAGTGGACGCCACATCCTGCACGTCCGAGACGGTCACCTTCTTGGCGGCGAGGAGATCATCGACAATCGCCGAGAGGTGCCTGGGGCGTAGGAGCGCGGCGAGGTCGACGATCGTGCGGGCCATCGTCGTCACGGGCAGGCCATCGATCGTGGCGATGTGCGACTCATCGAGGTCGTGACAGCGATGGATGGTGACGTCGGGGAAGCTGTGGGTGGTCCGGCTGTGGACGGTGACCACGGCGAGCCCCCGCCAGACGCGGGGGATCGAGAGCATCTCGGCCGCCGACTCGTGAGAGACGACGGCGTCGGGCAGCCCTGCGACGGCGGCACGTATGCGGTTGGCCGGGTCCAGCATGTCGAAGATCCGGTACACCGAACGGGCGAGGGGCCGCCATTGGCCCGAGCGGATCCGCTTTATGATCATGCCTTCGGACATGCCGCGTGCGAGGGCCTGGTCCTTCCTGATCACGCCGCCTTGGCCGGCTGCCAGGTCGAGGATGAGTTTGTCGGTCTGCATGCCCCGATCATGAGGCATGGGTGTGACACATCGTGGTGTCCTCCTGAACCCTGGGCTCGTAGTGACCCTGTGGGTATCCCTGAGCCCTGGGTTCAGCGTTCAATGAGTATCGTGGCGGCGTGAGGGCCCTGTTCGAGTTCGAAGATGTTGTTGTCACCGGCGGCGACGATGCGCCGATCCTCGAGATCGATCACGCGGCCGTTCATGACGAGGGCATTACCGTCATCGTCGGCCCCTCGGGCGCAGGCAAGACGACACTGCTCCGGTTGTGCAACCGCCTCGCCGTCCCTGATCGCGGATCGATCCGGTTTCGGGGCGAGGATCTGTCCACGATGGACACGCTGGCCCTTCGCCGCAAGGTCGGCATGGTGTTCCAGCATCCGGTGCTCTTCGGTGGAACCGGTCTCGACAACTTGCGGGTGGCGGAGCCGTCCATAGCCGAGCCCGAGGCGAGAGCGCTCTTTCAAAGCGTCGGCCTCGATGAATCGTTTCTCGACGGAGCCGTCGACGACTTGTCCGGGGGAGAGGCGCAGCGTCTCTGTCTCGCCCGTACGCTGGCAACCGGCCCGGAGGTCCTGCTGATGGACGAACCGACGGCGTCGCTCGACCCGGCGGCAACCGAACGTCTCGAGGGTCTCGTTCGTGGCCTCGACGGTGTCCCGATCCTGTGGGTCACCCACGACGTGTCGCAGGTCCGCAGGTTGGCGGACGAAGTGATGGCGATCGTCGACCGGCGCCTCGTCTCGGATGAGGCTTCGGTGCAGAGCTTTCTGAATGGGGGGAACCGTGCGTAGTGGCGATGTCACGACTCTCGGTTTGATCGTGTCGTTGGTGCTCATCGCGGTGGCACTCGGCTTGTCACTCTGGCAGCGCCTTCACCTCGAACGCGAGATCGTCTGGGCGACCATTCGCTCGATCGTTCAGCTGCTCGCCGTGGGAGCGATCTTGGCGATCGTCATCGATCCGGACCAGCCGCTGATCTTGTCGTGGATCTGGGTTGCCGCAATGATGGTCTTCTCGGCGATCGTCGTGCAGCGTCGTGCCCGGGAGGTCCCGGACATCCTTCGGCTCAGTTTCCTGTCGCTCGGGATCTCCTCGGTGGTGACGCTCGGAGTCATCTTCGGGTTGCGCGTATTCCCGCTCGAGGGTCGAACCCTCGTGCCGTTGGGCGGGATGATGATCGGCAATTCGATGAAAGCGACGGTCGTGGCGGCGCGCAGAGTCATCGAAGAGATCCGGGACAAGCGGCGTGAGGTCGAGGCACGCCTCGCGCTGGGACAGGCGTCGCGTTTGGCTTCGCGACCGTACGTCAGGGCTGCGCTCCGCACCGCGCTCACGCCACAGATCGAGACCACGAAGGCGGTGGGCCTCGTGTTCCTTCCGGGGGCGATGACAGGGTTGATCCTGGCCGGTGTCGATCCTGTCGACGCGGTCCTGGTGCAGGCGGCGATCATGTTCCTGATCTTGGGTTCGGTGGCGACGACCTCGACGGTCGTTACGCTCGGAGTCGCGAGCCGGCTGTTCACCGACGATCACCGACTCAAGCGGCTCCCTCGTCCCTCCGACGTGTTGGCGCGGCCGGGGCTGCTGGCGTCGCTCGCCGCTCGACTGCGACACAGAAGACACTGAACCCTGGGCTCGTAGTGACCCTGTGGGTATCCCTGAGCCCTGGGTTCAACAAGATGGACAAGAAAGAGCCGCCGGGGGTACCGGCGGCTCTTCCGACTCGATTGGTGCTAGCGCCGAGGACGAGCCTCGTTGACCTTCAGCCTACGACCGCTGAAGTCGTGTCCGTCGAGTTCTTGGATGGCAGTCTTCGCCTCATCGGCATTGGCCATCTCCACGAATCCGAACCCGCGTGAGCGGCCGGTCTCCCGGTCACTGATCACGCTGGCGGAGGTCACTTCACCGTGCTCCCCGAACAGACGCTCGAGGTCGCTACCGGTGGTGTTGAAGGGAAGGTTCCCCACATAGATATTCATACTGGCTTTCGCCCTTTCCTACTGGGTCCGTCCGCCCCCCGGGTCCGCTGTCCTGTCTGACTCGGCCACACTCAGTTGGGCGGAAAGAGAAACCGGGCGAGTCGCTGCTCATGCAGCATCACTTAGGTTAGCGGATCTGGGGCCGGGCAGCGCATCGGCGGGCCCGAGGCGTAGGGTGGGACACGAGGAGATGACCCGATGGCCCGCATTGAACCCGTGAAATGGCAGCCTCCTGCCGCTCCTGGACTCGTCGGCATGTACGAGGTGAACCACGCCCTCGCCGACGTCGAGATCTGGCCCGCCCCCGGCGTCGCGCCCGAGGATGTCGTTCTCGACACCCAGGGGCATGTCTACGCCGGTCTGGAAGACGGCCGAATCCTGCGTTACGGGGCCGACGGGGGAGAGCCGGACATTCTCGCCGACACGAACGGACGGCCGCTCGGATTGGAGATCGACGGTGACGGCAACCTCGTCATCTGTGACGCGTATCGAGGGCTCCTGCGTCTCGAACCGGACGGGACGCTCAGAACGCTGGCCGACAGTTTCGAAGGCGAACCCTTCCTCGTGACGAACAACGCGGCGATCGGCACGGACGGGACGATCTACTTCAGCGTGTCCAGCACCCGGTTCGACCTGGCGCACTACAAGCTGGACCTCATGGAGCATTCGGGCACCGGGCGGCTGTTCGCCCTGCACCCCGACGGCGATCTCGAGGTGCTCCTCGACGGCCTGTACTTCTCCAACGGTGTGGCGCTGAGCGGAGGCGAGTCGTTCGTCGCGGTCGCCGAGACGGGCATGTACCGGGTGTCGCGCCTCTGGCTCGCGGGCGAGCACAAGGGCGAGGTCGACGTCCTGGTCGACAACCTGCCCGGCTTCCCGGACAACGTGTCGCAGTACGGGGGCGTGTTCTGGATCGCGATCCCGAGCCCCAGGGACAAGATCGTCGATGCGCTCGGGCCCCGTCCGTGGCTGGCCAAGGCGGTGGCAGGGCTGCCGGAACGATTCCAGCCCGCCCCGTCACGCCACGCGATCGTCGTGGGGGTGGACGAGCACGGCACGGTCGTGCACAACCTTCAGGATCCCGACGGCGCCTATGCGGTCATCACCGGTGTGCGACAGTTCGGCGGCTACCTGTACTTCGGCAGTCTCGCCGACCCCGGGATCGCACGGCTCCGTCTGGCCGACGACTGAGCCGGCCGGCACACGTCGGGCCCGGCC
>BDSU01000029.1 GCA_002897675.1 bacterium BMS3Abin02
CGGTACGCCCCAGGCCTGGTGCGCATCATCATGGATCGTGACCTGAAGAAGGCGATGAGAAAGGCCGAGCAACGATGACCGACCATCCCCATGCGGCGACCCCACGCGCCGACGTGTTCGAGAAGGCCTTGACGTACGACCGTGCCCGACAGGCTCGGGAGGCGGGGTTCTACCCGTACTTCCTCCCACTCGAGAGCAACGAGGGATCCGAGGCCATCTACCACGGTCGGCGCATCTTGATGTTCGGTTCGAACAACTACCTCGGCCTGACGACCCATCCGAAGGTGCGTGAGGCGGCTCGTCGAGCGATCAGCGAATTGGGGACCAGTTGCACAGGGTCACGATTCCTCAACGGGACTCTGGAGATGCACCTGGAACTCGAGCGGCAACTCGCCGAGTTCGTCGGCAAGGAAGCAGCCCTCGTGTTCTCAACCGGCATGCAGACCAACCTGGGCACGATCTCGGCGTTGATCGGTCGCAGCGACACCGTGTTCCTCGACAAGGACGACCATGCCAGCATCGTCGACGCTGCCCGCCTCGGCTGGGGGAGGATCAAGCGTTTTCGCCACAACGATCTTGGGGACCTCGAACGCCAGTTGCTGTCCACCGCCGACGACCGGGGTCGTCTGGTCGTCGTCGATGGGCTCTACAGCATGGAAGGGGACTTGGCGCCGCTTCCCGAGATACTCGATCTGAGCCACCGATACGGTGCGCGAGTGATGGTGGACGATGCCCACGGCATAGGAGTGATGGGGGCGGGGCGAGGTACTGCAGCACACTTCGGCGTCGTGGATGAGACGGATTTGATCATGTCCACGTTCTCCAAATCATTCGCGTCACTCGGCGGATTCATCGCCGGCGACACACAGGTGGTGGATTTCATCCAGCATCACGCCCGTGCGCTGATCTTCTCGGCATCGATCCCTCCGCCGAACGCCGCCGCCGCGTTGGCGGCGCTGGAGATCATGCGGTCCGAACCGGAACGGGTCGAACGGTTGCAGCGCAACGGCGAGCGGTGGCGGACCGGGCTCCAGCATCTCGGGTTCGATACCGGCAACTCCGTTTCTCCGATCGTTCCGGTGATCGTCGGTGACGACATGGTCACCTTCGGCATGTGGCGCATGCTGCTCGACGAGGGTGTCTACACGAATCCCGTTGTATCCCCTGCGACACCGAACGGGCGACAGTTGCTGCGCACGAGCTGCATGGCAACGCACACAAACGATCAGATCGACCGGGCACTCGAGGCGTTCGAGAAGATCGGAAAGCTGGCGAACCTCATCTAGTCGGTCCTGGTGGTGGGTCGCGTGGGATTCGAACCCACAACCTGCGGATTAAGAGTCCGTTGCTCTGCCAGGTTGAGCTAGCGACCCAGGGACCGCAAGGATAGACGGTTGTTCGTCGCTGGCAGCAATTGCCGCGAGCGCGTCAATCCAGGCCATTGTTCGGTGCCAGGCGTCGGTGCTTCGGCGCACGAGGACTCGGCAGATGCCATGTGGCAGATGGTTCTTTCGGTGTCCCGTGCCACCCGGCTTGATGTACGTCTTGTAGAAGTCGGGGTCGTTGAGCGATATGGCTTCTCTCCAATAGGCTTTGGCGGCGGGTTCGCCATTGCCCTCATGGAGGTGGAGCGCAAGTACGAATTCGGCATCTGAGTCGTGATACCTGCGAACCCACGCGAGAAAGACGCGCAATAGCCTCGGGTCAGCATTGGTCACCGATAACATCTTCTTGGTCTTTCCTCCTTCACCCCAGTAGAGAGCGGTCCCCGCCACCCAGAGGGGCTCCTGGGAGAGAGTGCCTGCCTCCTCTGAGGCGTGCCGGCGAATCTGCTCAACCTGAGCGCGCCGTCGCCCCTGCGTGTCGCGGGGTATGCCGCGTTGGCTCAGAGAGCGAGTCCTGATGGCCTCGATGGCCGTGTCGGCAAGCCGAATGTCTGCGCACCAGCCGGCCAGCGTTCCCTTGGGCACCGGGATCAGTCCCATGATCTCGCCGTAGCTCCAGCCGAGCCGACGCAAGGCGCGCCCGAGCTCGGAGCGTTCCCAGCGGGACAGGCCGTCCCAGCATGACGCCTGGTCGAGTAACTCCGAAGATGCGGGAGGTTGCATGACTCCACGATACGGGCCGGGTGTGACAGGGCCTGAGGTACCGGCGAAACCGTCCCACCGGGCTTGTGCCATCCGGCGGGCATGCAACAATGGCGGCACCGCCGGTTTCCCATGGCCGGCTGTCGACGGGTACGGGCTGTGGCGCAGTTTGGCAGCGCACCTGCTTTGGGAGCAGGGGGTCGCCGGTTCAAATCCGGCCAGCCCGACGTACGCGGAGGCCGCACTATCCTGCGGCCGACGCGGGTGTAGCTCAATGGTAGAGCCCCAGCCTTCCAAGCTGGTCATGAGGGTTCGATTCCCTTCACCCGCTCTGCGGACCGACCGAATGGAATCTGCCCCCGTAGCTCAGAGGACAGAGCAGGAGCCTTCTAAGCTCTTGGTCGGGGGTTCGAATCCTCCCGGGGGCGCCGGGTTCGGTTCGCACATGGTGGCCGTAGCTCAGTTGGATAGAGCGCCGGGTTGTGGTCCCGGAGGTCGCGGGTTCGAAACCCGTCGGCCACCCCGAAGAGGCGGCGTCGACGCGCCGTCTTCCCGTTGAAGCGAGGTAGCGAGGTTGAATACCAAGGTCACGGACCTGGGTCCGTTCGAGAAACTGATGACCCTCGAGGTCTCCGGCGAAACGCTGCTTGCAGCAGAGAATCGGGCGGCCCGCAAGCTGTCGCGCGAAGTCAAGATCAAGGGGTTCCGGCCCGGCCACGCGCCCCGCAGAGTCGTCGAGTCCGTGGTTGGTGCGCAGCGACTGCGCAGCGACGCGATCGATGAGCTCCTTCCGGCGATGGTCGCCGAAGCACTCAACGAGAGTGAACTCGTTCCTGCGCTCAACCCGAGTGTCGACGAGATCGTCGATGTCGACGACGGAGTCGAGGTGCAGATCAAGGTGACACTCTGGCCAGAACTCGACACGGTCCCCGAGTTTCGTGACCGCGAGATCGAGGTGAACGTCCCCGACGTCGACGAAGAAGAGCTCCGGTCTCAGATCGACCGGATGCGTGACCAGTTCTCCGAACTGGAGACGGTCGACCGCCCGGTCGTCGAGGGCGACTTCGTCGCGATCGATCTGAGTGCGAGCCTCGACGGCGAGCCGATCGAGGATGCCACGGTCACCGACCTGCTGCTCGAAACGGGTTCCGGCTCGTTCATCGAGGGCATCGACGAACAGCTCATCGGCAAGAAGGCCGGCGACATCGTCGCGTTCGACGGCCCACTTCCCGCCGGTTTCGGCGACAGGGCCGGCGAGCAGGTCACGTTTCGGGTCCTCGTCAAGGAAGTCAAGGAAAAGCGGCTGCCCGACCTGACCGACGAGTGGGTCTCCGATGTCACCGAGTTCGAAACGGTGGAGGAGATGCGCAGCGACTTGGAGCAACGGATGACAGAGGTCAAACGCGCCGGCTCGATGGCGCAGCTTCGCAACGGCATCCTGGAGCAGCTTCTCGACGAGATGGAACTCGAGATTCCCGAAGGGATCATCGGGGCGGAGATGGACACCATCCTGCACCGTTTCGCTCATGAGCTCGAAGGACAGGGGATCTCGCTGGGCGACTACCTCCAGGTCACCGGCCAGAACCAGGAGGCGTTCGTCGACGACCTTCGCAGTCGGGCCGACCGCAACGTTCGGACCGATATCTTGCTCAACTCGATCGCCAAGGCAGAAGGCATCGAGGTGTCTGAGGAAGAAGTCGCCGAGGTGGTGGATTCCCTCGCCAGACAGGCAGGTCGGGAGCCCGAGGAGTTCCGTGCAGAGCTCGGTGAACAAGAGAATGCCGTGCGCGGTGATATCCTGCGCCGCAAGGCGCTCGAGATGCTCGTGAACGCAGTCGTCCCGATCGACCAGAATGGAAGCCGGATCGTCCTGATCGCCGAAGAAACGAAGGACGACGATCAACCGGCAGAGGAGACGGAATGAACGCCGAGAACTACATCGTCCCAACGGTCATCGAAACGACAAGTCGCGGTGAGCGCGCGTTCGACATCTACAGCCGACTGCTGAAAGATCGCATCGTCTTCCTCGGTACTCTCATCGATGACACCGTCGCCAATCTCATCATGGCGCAGATGCTGCACCTGGAGAGCGAAGACCCCGACAAAGACGTCTACCTCTACATCAACTCTCCCGGCGGCTCGATCACGTCACTGTTCGCGATCTATGACACGATGCAGTACATCAAGCCGGCCGTCACGACCGTGTGCATGGGCATGGCGGCCTCGGCGGCGGCGGTGATCCTCGCCGGTGGGGAAAAGGGCAAGCGGTTCGCGTTGCCGCACGCCCGCGTGATGCTGCACCAGCCGTCGGGCGGCGCCCAAGGCCAGGCGTCCGACATCGAGATTCAGGCCCGGCTCATCATGCAGATGCGCGAGCAGCTCAACGAGATCCTCGCCGAGCACACCGGCCAGACCATGGAGAAAGTCTCCGAGGACACCGAGCGGGACTTCTGGATGCTCGCCGAGGAGGCGAAGGCATATGGGATCATCGATGACATTCTGTCGCGGCGGGAACTCGCCGCGGTGACGGGGGCGTGATGGCAAAGTTCGGCGAAGGCAGCGAACTGTTGAAGTGCAGCTTCTGTGGCAAGTCACAGAAGCAGGTTCGCAAGCTGATCGCCGGGCCCGGCGTGTACATCTGCGACGAGTGCATCGAGTTGTGCAACGAGATCATCGCCGAGGAGTTCACGGAGCAAGAAACGGTCGGAATCACCGAGCTGCCGACAC
Source organism: bacterium BMS3Abin02 (assembly GCA_002897675.1). NCBI lineage: Bacteria > bacterium BMS3Abin02. The sequence goes on from BDSU01000029.1 coordinate 4,815, forward strand.
CACACGAGATCTACGAGTTTCTCGACGACTACGTCGTCGGTCAGGACCGTGCCAAGAAGGTCCTGTCGGTCGCCGTCTACAACCACTACAAACGGGTACAGGCCGGCAACGAGAACAAAGAGGATGTCGAACTGCAGAAGTCGAACATCCTGCTGATCGGCCCGACCGGCTGCGGCAAGACGCTGCTCGCCCAGACGCTCGCCAGACTCCTCAACGTTCCGTTCGCGCTCGCCGACGCCACGGCGCTCACCGAGGCCGGGTATGTGGGCGAGGACGTCGAGAACATCCTCCTGAAGTTGATTCAGGCGGCGGACTTCGACACGAAGAAGGCGGAGCAGGGGATCATCTACATCGACGAGATCGACAAGATCGCCCGCAAGTCGGAGAACCCTTCGATCACGCGCGATGTGTCCGGTGAGGGGGTCCAGCAGGCGCTGCTGAAGATCCTCGAAGGGACCGTGGCGTCGGTTCCGCCCCAAGGTGGTCGCAAGCACCCGCACCAGGAGTTCATCCAGATCGACACGACGAACGTGCTGTTCATCGTCGCCGGCGCCTTTTCGGGCCTCGAAGACCTCATCGGAAGTCGGGTCGGGAACAGGGCGGTCGGTTTCGGCGCCGATATTCGTTCCCGTGAGGACCATCGGGCCTCCGAGCTCCTCGAGAAGGTCATGCCCGAGGACCTCATCAAGTTCGGTTTGATCCCCGAATTCGTCGGTCGCCTCCCGGTGGTCGCGACCGTGGACGACCTGGACAAAGACGCGCTGATCGAGATCCTCGAGGCGCCCAAGAACGCGCTGGTGCGCCAGTACACCCGGTTCTTCGAACTGGACGGTGTCGAGCTGGAATTCACCGACGATGCGCTCGTTTCGATCGCCGACCAGGCACTCAAACGCAACACCGGGGCACGTGGCCTGCGGGCCATCATGGAAGAGGTGCTCCTCAACACGATGTATGACCTGCCATCGCGCAAGGATGTCGGCCGCGTGCTGATCGACGAGAAGGTGGTCGACGAACGCGTCAACCCGACCTTGGTGCCGCTCACCGAACTCGACCCCGACACGACCGAACGTTCCGCCTGAACGGGTCGCGAGGCCTATTCCACTCTCTGCGGCGGGTCCGTAGACTCTCTTTGGCCTGCGGGCGATT
>BDSU01000030.1 GCA_002897675.1 bacterium BMS3Abin02
ATGCAGGTAGCTGTCATCGGAGCCGGATACGTCGGGTTGGCCACCGCCGTTGGGCTGTCGTCGTTGGGCCACGATGTCGCCGTCGGTGAGCGGAGCGCCGAGAGAGTCGAGATGCTCCGTTCCGGCCAGTCACCGATCTTCGAACCGGAGCTCTCGGCCATGCTCAGGGTGGGGAGCGAGGCAGGGCGGCTCTCGTTCCACACGTCCAACGTCGATGCTGCGGTGGGAGCAGAGGTCGTGTTCCTCGCCGTTCCGACACCGCAGGGGGAGGACGGCGCCGCCGACACGTCCATCGTGTATGCCGTCCTCGAGGAGATCGCGGGAAGTTTGCGCGACGGGGCATTGGTCGTGCTGAAGTCGACGGTGCCCGTGGGGTCGGTGTCGAAGGTGCAGGCGATGCTCGACGAGCAGGGTGCTCACGCGACCGTCGTCAGCAACCCGGAGTTCTTGCGCGAAGGGTCGGCGATCTCGGATTTCCTGCATCCCGACCGGATCGTCATCGGCACCGACGACCAGCGGGCCGCCGAGATCATGATCGAGCTGTACCGGGAGCTACAGGCACCGATCGTCGTCACCGACCCGATCTCATCCGAGATGGTCAAGTACGCAGCGAACGCCTTTCTTGCGACCAGGATCACATTCGCCAACGCAGTGGCCAGGCTTTGCGAGGCGGTCGGAGCGGATGTCAAGGACGTGCTGCTCGGCATGGGGTACGACAGCAGGATCGGCTTTCACTTCTTCAACCCCGGTCCCGGCTTCGGTGGGTCGTGTTTCCCAAAGGACACCAATGCGCTCGTAGCAGTCGCCGAAGCCGCCGGATACGACTTCGCGTTGCTCAAGAGCGTCATCCGGATCAATGACCTCCAGCGCTCACACGTCGTCACTCACGTTCGGAAGGGCGCCGGGGGGACGTTGCGTGGCCGCGTGGTCGGCATGTGGGGTCTCGCATTCAAGGCGGGAACCGACGACACGCGATCTTCGCCTGCGCTCGCCATCGCCGAACGCCTCATCGAGGAGGGATGTGTCCTGCGAGCACACGATCCCCAGGCCACGGTATCGATGCACGGGCTGTCCCAGGTCGACACGCCGCTGGAAGCGGTGCGGGGTGCCGATGTGCTCCTGATCACGACCGAGTGGCCCGACTACCAGAGCGTCGATCTGCACGAGGTTGCCCGGCTCATGAGCGGCGACAGTGTCGTCGACGCTCGCAACCTGCTCGATCCCGACGCGGTGCGGCGCCTCGGGCTCCGCTATCAGGGGATCGGGCGGTAGGAGTTGTCGGTTCTCAGCATGTTGACGCTGTGTCCTCCTCGTTGGGAACGTTCTGACGACCGACGGCCGACGATCGACGACCGCTGACTAGCCTGCACAGCGTGAAACTCTCCATCCTCATTCCCGTGTACGACGAGCGCCGCACGGTGGGGGAGGCGGTGCGTCGAGCACGAGCCGTTGAACTGCCGATCGAACGTGAGATCATCATCATCGACGACGGTTCCACCGATGGGACCACCGAGATCGTCGACCAGTTGGCAGACTCCACCGTTCATGTCCTGCATCAGCCGGAGAACAGGGGCAAAGGTGCCGCGATTCGCCGTGGCATCGATGCATCGGACGGCGACTGGGTGATCGTCTACGACGCAGACCTGGAGTACGACCCGAGAGACTGGCCCACGCTCTTGCGGCCTGCACTCGAAGGAGATGCTCGGGTCGTCTACGGGTCGCGGTTCACCGGCGAGCGTCGCAACATGCTGTTTTGGCATTGGGTCGGAAACCGCTTCCTCAGCTTGGTGACCAACGTGCTCTACAACACGACCCTATCCGATATGGAGACGTGTACGAAGCTGGTCGAAGGTGATCTCGTGCGCTCCCTGAAGCTCACGGCCAACCGGTTCGACATCGAACCGGAGATCACGGCCAAACTCCTCCGGCTCGGGAATCGCATCTACGAGGTCCCCATCCGCTACGCAGGGCGCGAGGTCGAGGAGGGCAAGAAGATCTCCTGGCGGGACGGCCTGCCGGCCCTCTGGCGGCTCATCGTCACCCGGTTCGTAACGAAGAGTTCGATCACCCGATGAAAGCCATGGTCACCGGTGGGGCAGGGTTCATCGGCTCACACCTGGTCGATCGTCTCGTCGACGAAGGCTGGGAAGTGCTCGTCGTCGACGACCTCTCCGTCGGTCGCATCGCCAATCTGGCAGACGCTCGGGCTCGAGGCAGGGTGCAGTTCCACCAAGTGGACATCCGCGACGAAGCGTTCCTGACTGTTGCCGAGCGGTTCCGTCCCGACGTGATCTTCCACTTCGCAGCGCAGGCATCCGTGCCGGTGTCGGTTCGCGACCCGCTCTTCGACGCTTCGGTGAACATCCTCGGCACCATCAACGTGCTCGAAGCCGCACGACAGGTCGAGGCGATCCGCGTCGTCGCAGCGTCCTCCGGAGGGGCGATCTACGGGGGCGACGTGAAGCTCCCGGTCAAGGAGTCGTACACGAAGCATCCGGACTCCCCCTACGGGATCTCCAAGAAGGTTGTGGAGGACTACTTCCGCTACTACCGGAACACGACCGGTGTCGACTATCTGCTCGCCGCGTTCTCCAACGTCTATGGGCCCCGGCAGGACCCCTTGGGGGAAGCCGGCGTCGTGTCGATCTTCTCCAAGCTGATGCTGGAGGGGAGGCGTCCGGTGATCTTCGGCGACGGCGACCAGACAAGGGATTACGTGTTCGTCACCGATGTCGTCGATGCGTGCGTCCGTGCCGGCGGTGTCGGCGGAGGGCGGCTGCTCAACATCGGCACGGGTGTCGAGACATCGGTCATCGAGCTGTTCAGAAAGCTCGCCGATATCATCGGGTTCGACAAGAACCCCGTCTTCGGCGATCCGCGACGTGGTGACATCGCCCGGTCCGTGGTCGATCCGACGGCTGCCTTCAAGTATCTCGGCTGGCGGGCGTGGACTCCGCTGGAACAGGGTCTTCGTCAGACAGTGGAGTCGTTCCGGAAGTAGGAGCGGGTACACCCCCATCGCCTCGCAGAGCTCGGCACTTCCCCGTGAGGTCGCGGGTACACCCCCATCGCCTCGAAGACTCGGCACTTCCCCGTGAGGTCGCGGGTACACCCCCATCGCTTCGAAGGGCTCGGCACTTCCCCGTGAGGGGGAAGGAAGTCAGCGGAACAGATCTTCACCCGGCGGGCGGACGAGGTCGGTGGCGCGGCCTTCTCCCTCGGGCCACGAGAGCCCGCGGATGATCGCGACCGGGATCCGATCGGCCTTGCCCATGACGAGGTCCGCTGCCGCGGCGATCTCGTCGACAAGGGCGACTTCGGTGACTTCGAGTTCGTTGCCCCAGGTATCGGTGGTGCCTCGATAGTCGTGGATGGCAGGCATGCCGGACAGGCCGATCGCCACGTCGGTCAAACCGCGTCGCCAGGGCCTGCCGAACGTATCGGTGATGATCACCGCGAGTCGCTTGCGTGAGGCACGCTCGAATCGGATACGGAGCCGATGCGCCGACAGATCCGGATCACGAGGGTGCAGCGCCACCTGGCCGGGTTCCACGTTGGAGCGGTCCACGCCGGCGTTGGCACAGATGAACCCCTGCCGCGTCATGGCGATCATCAGATTCCCGCGACGTCTGATCACCGCTGTCGCCTCTTGTTCTTTGAGCGCCTGGTACTCGGCGTCGGATGCATACCGTGCCGTGGCTGCTTCGGCTTTGGAGACCACCTTGTGCGTGACGACGACAACATCGTCGTCTTCGAGACCGATCCCCGAATCGTCGATCGCCTCGAGGATCACCTCCGCCAGATCGGCGCCGGGCTGCACCTCGCCGATTCCGGGCACCGGAATGATCGAAAGCGTCACAGCAGGTCGATCATCCAGGCAGCGAAGTCACGAGCGGCCGACGGGTCGGTGATCCTGGTGTCCCGAACGTGGATCCGAACTCCGAAATCGTTGAGGTGGCTGCGATCGGGAGCGTCGCCGAGGTCGATCACGAAATCGTGCAGCAACCCGCTGTATGCCTCCAGCACTCCCCTGTTGCCTGCGGACATGCCGAGCGAGCGGAGCACCGCATGGGCCGGTCCCTTCAGCGCACGTCCGCCGAACAGTGGGCTGACGCAGATCACCCGCTCCGCGGAGGTGACCGCGTCGGCGACACCCGGCACGGCGAGCATCGGCCAGATGGAGAGAGGTGGGTTGGACGGCGCGATCACAACGACATCGGCATGGGTGATGGCGTCGAGCACTCCGGGTGCAGGTTCGGATTGTTCTGCGCCGTCGAAGCGGATGTCGAGAACCTCGTCCTTGTGAGAGCGGGCAACGAAGTACTCCTGGAATCGAATCCACGTTTGGGCATTGACACGAACCATGGTTCGGAGCCGGCCATCGGTGACGGGCACGACCGAAGCTCTCAGGGAGAACGCCGATCCGATCAGCCTCGTCACGTCCGACAGCGCTGCTCCATCCTGGAGCAGCTTGGTTCGGAACAGATTCGTGGCCAGATCCCGATCGCCGATCCGAAAGCTCGTGTCGATGCCGAACGAGGAGAGATGGTCCATTACGCCGAACTCGTCACGGTCGATGCCCCAGCCGTGCTGTCCTTCCAGACCGGCGAGGGTGTAGATGACCGTATCGATGTCCGGTGACACGTTGAGGCCGTAGATGATGTCGTCATCGCCGACGTTGACGATCACCGAGAGGCGGACGTCGTCGAGTCCATCGAGGCCGCGAGCGAGCCGGGCACCACCAACTCCGCCCGACAGGAGAGCAACGTGGATCATCGGTTCGCGATCCGTCGGATTGCGGTCACGCCCCACTCCCTCCACAATGGCCTTCGCATGTCATCCCCCGATCACTCTTCAGTACTGGCGGCCGTCATGGTGCGCGCCGGAACATTGACCGACGCGCTCGATGCGATCGCGACACAAGTCTACGAGCCGAGAGTGATCGTTGCAGTGGGTGGCGGGGAAGTGGCAGTGGCGCTGGCAAAGGAGCGAGGCATCGCCTGGGTGCCCACACCCTCCGCGCTGGGCGAGCTCCTCGGCCCAGAGATCACCCACGTCTGGGTTCTGCACGACGATGTCGCGCCTCGTCCCGACGCTCTCGGTGCCATGGTGGAAGAACTCCAGAGGGTCGACGCCTCGGTCGTCGGCGCCAAGCTGCTGCACGCCGACAGCCCTGAGACCCTGGAGTTGGTCGGCGCCGCCACAGACGTTTTCTGTGTTCCCTACACCGGCCTTGATCAGGACGAACGCGACCAGGAACAGTACGACGTCGTGCGAGACGTCGCCTACATCTCCGGGGCCTGCATGCTGGTCCGCAGGGACTTGTTCCTCGGCCTCGGCGGACCCGACCCGACGATGGCACCCAATGCGGCGGGCATCGATTTCTCTCAGCGCGCGAGGGTCGCGGGTGGCAGGGTGATCGTTGTTCCATCGGCTGAGGTGCTGCATCGGGGCGACTGCAGCATCGGACCATCCTGGCGTGAGGACGCCGGCCAGATTCGCGCCATGGCGAAGACGTATCGCCCGTTGACGCTGTCTTGGGTCCTTCCGACAGCGTTCCTCACCGGCCTCATCGCCGCACTCGCACATACGTTCACCGATCGTCGCACCGCCCTCGGGCGCTTCGCTTTGGCGTGGGCGTGGAACCTTCGGCGGCTCCCGTCGACGGTTGCGGAGCGGAGGCGGTTGCAGAGATCCCGGCTCGTCGGCGACGAAGAGCTCTTCCGCTATCAGGTGCACGGCTCGGTCGCCCTTCGGGAGGTCGGCGAGCTTCTCGGCGATCGCCTGAGGGCGCGATCATCCGACAGCCGGCTGGCGAACCTCGTCGATCGCGGTCGCGGATTCTGGCAGCAGCCCGGATTCATCGCTTCGCTCTTCGGTCTGTTCTTCGTTGCGGTCGCCACCCGATCCATTTGGGAGAGGGGGCTTCCCGTGGCCGGTTTCTCATTGCCGTTGCCGGAGTCGGCATGGGCGACCCTGCGCTCCTTCGCCGGCGGATGGAATCCGGCAGGTCTCGGAAGTGCC
>BDSU01000031.1 GCA_002897675.1 bacterium BMS3Abin02
AGACACAGCGATGCGAATGTTCCGACTGGCCCTTGAGGAGGACGGCCATCCGCTGCCTACTCCAGCCGCCAAGCGATACGAGAGCAACTGGTCCTTCAAGAGGTGAGCGACGCTTCGTGACTAATACCGTCCTGACCAAACCAGTTTGCTGGTCGGCCGGATCGTCGGTCGAGCGACGAATGACTCCCGAGAATGGCTCCCAAACGTCAGACGGTCGAGGTACCTCTGTCATGCGATAGCCCTTGCAGTGCAAGGGCTATCAGAGTACGCCCGGAGGGACTCGAACCCCCAACCTTCTGATCCGTAGTCAGAATCGGGGGGTTTGAGCTACCTGGGCGAATGGCCATAAATGAGGCTTGACCTGCGGTTTTGTCCTGCAACAGTTCTCACCGTTTCGCGGTGTTTCCGATCCTCTCGCGGACCAAATGCGGACCAAACCGGGCGGCCGGTCTCTCGCACGGGTCTGCACTCAGTCAGTTTCGTAGCGGGGTGGGTGATACGCGATACCTGTCCGCCTCACGTCGAACACACCGATATGGTGACGCTCCACTTGGGTGACCAGGTCCTCCATGTGCATCTCGAGCAGCTCGACGGCTTCAAGCTGATGGCACCTGAGGAAGACATGGCGACCGAACGTGAACTTGCGGCGCCGGCGGGTCGCGTCCGCATCGTGGGTGATCAGAACTGCGTTGCGATCATCGGCATAGGCAGCGACCGCGTCGTCGTCTGCCCCACCAAGGCCCGCATCGACAACGCTCCAACATTCATGTCCAGACTGGCGGAGAAACGAACCGACCGCTTGGGCATCGACGTCCTCATCGAGTACGAAGCGCATCTACGCGACCGATGACGAACTCACCTCCGTCGCCTGGATGTCGTCCTCGGTCAGGCTTGGAAAAGCATCCAGGATCTCCTGCGTGGTCTTCCCAGCCTTCAGGTAGCGTCTTACCGCCTCCACGGGCACCCTTGTCCCACGAAAGACCGGCTTGGATGCCTGAACCTTGCGGCGCTTCTCGACCACACCAGCGTGCGCAGCGCTGCGCCGTAGACGTCCCTGAACCCGGGAGCGGATCGCCTGGAGGTCGATCACCTGCCACATCACCCCCTGGAAGGGACGACGCGAATCCTCCCACGTTCCGTCCCCGTGCTGGAACAGCACCCTCTCCCCTGACAGAGCGAAACGCACCTCCCGTAGAGGGGATGCGTAACCCCGTTGTCGTAGGTAGTCGATGATCCGTCGGATGTGCTGCAGGGACACCCCCTGGTGCCGCAGCTCCGACGCAACAACCAGCTCAACAAGGCGCGACAGCGAGTACAGACGCACCACATTGCGCGAGCTGATCTCCCGTTCGATGTCGGGCTTGATCAGATCGGTCTTCTCCCAATAGCGGAGCCGCTGGCGACTGACCCCCGCGATCCCGGCTGCCCGCTTATCCGGGACCATCATGTCATCGTCGGAATGACTCATCTCGGCTCCATTCGCGCCAACGATCCCAGGATAATGCCGACCTCGGACAGAAGCGGCGCAATCCCACCATCGCAAACCGACCACTGTCGTGCGGTCGGCCGGTAGGCGCAGCAGCCACATGTTGAAGAAGATTCGCGCACGACAGGATACGGGACAGTCTGCAGCCGGGTTTCCCGGTGGCTCGCGAGTGGCTCCCCCACCGTCTCAACCGGCAGTTCGGGCTGGAAGTCGGGACCATCGACCCTCAGGTACACGCCTTCGGCGAGCGGTGCCTCGGGTGACCCCTTTCGGAAGAAGATGCCAATCCCCTCCCCTGGCGGCACCAACCCAGGCCCCGGCCAAGGCGGAGACGAACGCTCGCCCTCTAGAAGTCGAGATGTAGACGACTCGCCCAAGTCTCCCAACATTGAGCGAGCCCAGGGACCCGAAGTGCCCTCCGGGCGTTTATGCGCCGTGGGTCGATCCGCCGAATACCCCCATAAACATTGATGTTTTGGCTTCCAGCACTTCGCGTCGTTTCGCGTCGTTCTCGGTTCTCCCGCGGCCCAGGCGCGGCCCAAGTGTGTAGGGAGGTGCTGCCGTTCTGGCTGAACCGGGCCGTCGTCGCCCATTCACATTCGAGGGTTCGGGCTCCGATCGTGGCGATTGGGAGTTCTGTCCGCAAGCCCAGGGATGGTGGGCAGCCTGTCCTGCCCGCCCACGCATGCGCAACCAAGTCACGACACCACTGCACATCTGGCCCACCTTTCTGCTGAACCCGTCACACCGCGAACCGAAGGGGGGAGCTGCACTCTCGTCGTCGAGGAGATTGTCTCTTGACGTCCCCCCCCCCTGTGAACGTATCATATACTATGTGTGGACGGCAGAAGGGCCGTTCCATGGCACGAGAGGAGGTGTGCGGTGAAACGCCTCAGCGTGTTCATCGTCTTTCTGTTCATCGTTGGCGTCCTGCCAACCCTCGCCTCAGGGTCCCCGGTCGCAGCCGCGGGCGAGTTCCATGCGGTCGACCAGGCGTCCGTCTCTGACCCGTGTGACGAGCATGGCGACAATGGGCCGATCTCGGCCGCAGAGGCAGCACGCGAAGCAGCGCTGTGTGCGGCCCGGCCGGCTCCGCCGGAACCTCCCCCGGCACCCTTGACGTGTGTCGGAGCCGTGTTGTGTATGGCTTCGGAGGCCGAAGTGCGGGCTGCTGGCTTGGACGTGGACGCTATGCGGCGGGACGACCGGGCCGAGCTAGCCTCAATTCAGGCGCGAGTGCACTCGTCGGGGACGCTGTCTTCGTCGTACTACGGCGGGTGGGTGAACTTCTATCTGTACTACAACAGCCACTGCAGCGGGACGAAGTACTACAACGGGTACTGCGGGTGGTTGTACCATCGGTACTATGACGACGGGTCGGGGTGGGTGTATACGACGTCGTTCCCGGCTCGGTCGGGCAACAACGTACCGGCAGACGATTGGAAGCCCTCCAAGGGGCCGATCCCAAACGATCATCAGCCCCCGGGATCGTCGGTAACGAACCGATACACGTGGGGGTTCATGTACGGCGCATATCGTGGCTATGAGCCCGACAGCAGCTCCTCCTTCGATCCGGGGAAGTGGCGGCTCGACCCGTGGAGTGTGAACAAGCCGGGAACCGATACCTACACCTACGAACGGAGCGAGTTCGAGATTCATGGGGGTAGCGGCAGCCACGATTTCTGGGTGATGTACACCCACGGGTGTGTCCGGCTTCCCAAGACGTCGATCACGAGCCTCAAGAGCCTGTGGGACAACCGGACCGACAACAAGTACTCGGGCGCCCACGTGTACGTGTACTACCCGTAGGATTCGACGCGTGAGACGCCTTCTGGTTGTGATGTTCGTGATGACGTGGGTGGCGGATGCGTGTAGCCCGGCCACCCAGCCGCCAACGTCGACCGTCCAGCCTGTGTCGACGGTCACGTCGATGGTTGCGACGACAACTACGGCTTCGATGGTGCCGCTCGCCACCACGACGTTCGTACAGCCTGACGTGGGTCCGTTGGCGGGGTTGTCGTGGCCGGGCGGCCGGGTGCCGGTGGGTGCGTTGTTGCATGACGACGGGACGACATTGTGGTCGATCACCCTGGATGGGGAACGTACCGCGCTGTGGGAGCATCCGCAGGTGAAGCCGGAGGCGTTGGCGGCGGGCCCTGACGGCGCCAGGGTGGCGATGACAGTGCTGTTGCCAGCCCAGAGCACCGACGACTGGTCGTCGGTGCTCTATGTGTTGGAGGAGGATGGCACGGTGGGCACCGTCGATGCCGTCGATCGGTTCCTTACGTTGGAGTCCCCGATGTTCATCCGCCCGCCGACCGAACCCGACGAACCTGTGCTCCTCTACTGGCTCCGGTTCGGTGAGACAGTATCCACCGCGACGGGTCGGATGGACACCCATGTGATCGTCGAGACCGACACCGGTCCCGCCGAGGTGACCGTCCCGCTACGCCACCACGAGGAGGTGTTCGCCTTCCACTCCTACCCCGGAGCCGCCGTCTTCACCATCACCCTGTCACGCCAGGGAGACTCGCCTACCCGGCTCGAGATTCTGAAGAACAGGGACTACTGGAGGACCGCCAAGGACGCGTCGCCACTCCTGTGGTCCGACAACGAGTTTCGATCCAACACGGACATCTTCGATGGAGTCGCCTGGCCCACCCCCGACCTGTATGTGATTCCCGTCGCCCAGAGGTTCTTCCTGAACGACTACAGCCTGCGCCTGCTCAAAGACGGCTGCGAGTACTACGGCAGCCACGTTGTCTACCAGGGCACAGACATCGGCAGAGGCTACGCCGAGTACCCCTGGCCGCTGCTCCCCGGCGGACCCGGCCAGGTCCTCGTCGTCAGCGCCAAAGACGAACAAGCGCTCCTCGACGGCCGAGCCACCGACGTTCCATGGACCGCCGTCGACATTGACTCGGGAAAGCTCACCCCCACCGGCGCCCGCTACGAGCTCGGCACCTGGACCTGGGTCGCCCCCCGAGACGACACCAACCCCACCACTCAACCACCGGACTGCACCGCCTGGACCTGGAGCTGGCCGTAGCCGCGAACTCCCTTGCTGCTGGTGCTGAGGCCAGGAACGATCGGGCGGACGGGTTGTGCGGTATTGAGGATGGTCGACCCGGGTGCTGTCGAACCCGCAGGAGTCGTCATGATCGTCGACAAGTCGGTCGTTGCCACGATGTGCGACGAGGCGGCGGGCTTGGCTGATCGTGGGCAGCCAACCAACACCCCACGAACGCGAGGAGCGTGGTCGCGAGGGCGTGACGCGGATTCGGTCGTGCTGGAGTCATGGTCGATGTCGTCTGGTCGGGTCTCTTCGGTCACATGTTGCGCAACTTGGGTGATCGGTTCAGGAAGTGAAGATCCGGGGCCGATACGGCGGCCGACATGGTTCCTGGCACCGTGAAGACCGGCCGGAGGGTGGGTGGGATCGTCATCTGGCGGCTCACCAACGCTACCCCCGACCTCGCGGGCACCGCTGCGATCGCTGCCCTCCCCCGGCATGGTTGCCGCTTGCCGCGCCCACATCACCTCCATGGAAACAGAGAACTGTGTGGCAATTGAGAAGGCATCCGTATGCCGTTCTCCGTGGCTGTCACGAACCTGCCGCGAGTTGGATCCCGGGCGATCGAGGGTCGGGTTCGCTGTGTTCAGCCTGGCCTCGGGCGGCCGGCTCAAGGACATCGGTGCTCGATGAGGGCGGTCGCGCGAGGTGGTCGATGACGGCGGTCTGGGCTCGGCTGTGTTCGAGTGACATTGCCAGAGTGTCGAGATCTCCCTTCCAATCCGGATGGGTGAGGTGGGTGCACTGTTCGTTCGCTGGTTGGGGGTTGGTGAGGTAGAGGGTGTTGGTTTGCCGGCCGCGGCTCATGGCGACGTAGACCCATTCCCGGTCGGTAGCACCCTCGATCACGGTGAACGTGCGGTCGGTGGTGACGCCTTGCGCTTTGTGACCGGTCATTGCGTAGCCGTAGTCGACGTGCCCTTGATCGAGGTACCAGACAGGCAGGTCTCTTCTCTCGGGGTCACGGTCGAGCTGCACGTCAAGCGTGCCGTGGTCTGGGTCGACGGAGACGACGATGCCGAGGTCACCGTTGAGTATCCCGAGCCGACTCTGGTTTTGGCGGCACAGGATCCGGTCACCAGCCTGGAAGACCCGTTCTCCTGTTTCAAGGGCGGGTCCGTGGAGTCGGTTGGATGCGGCCAGGTGGGTGCGGGCCCTTTGGTTGAGTTCGGTGACGGTGTCGTTGTCGTAGGCGATGAGCAACCCTGAGGTGAGGTCACCGGTAGCTGCAACGTAGCGATACCAGTCGTCCACTGCTCGTGTGATCGTGTTGTCTCGGTCCTGTCCGATGATCAGACGTCGATGCTGTTGGTAGGCGTTGATCGCTTGGTCGACGGACCCGTTTCGGAGTTGGGTGAGGGCGACACGCTCCCACATCTCGTGTTGACGAACATTCTCGGTCAGCTCGGCCGCCGGGAGCCGGTTGACCAGGGCCCGAAAGAGGCCTCCGGCTTCGATCTCGGGTAGCTGACGGTCGTCACCGATCAGGATCAGCTTCCCTTGCGCCTGTTCTACGAGGTCGGTGACGGCGGCGAGTTGGCGGGTGCCTACCATGGCTGCCTCGTCGACCACCACGATCGCACCGTCGGGGAGACCACCGTCTCGGTTTTCTCCTATCAGTCGGGTGAGGGTGACAGACGGGATCCCAGTGGCTGCTTGGAGGCCGGCGGCGGTCCTGCCGGCCAGCGCCGCCCCGAGAATCGGGGTGCCGGTCATGGCGGCGAGCTGGCTGATCACGGCCATGACTGCGGTTTTGCCGGTTCCTGCCGGCCCGATGCCGACGTCGATAGTGTCGCTCGAGGTGGCGAACCGTCGCACCATCTCGGCCTGTCCTTCGGTGAGGTGCCGGTGGCGTCGCAACCTGCCTTCGACCAGACGGTCGGGTGCGCCCCATCGTCCGGCACCGATCCCGGCGATGGCCTGTTCGATGGTCCGCTGCTCGGTGGCCAACAGTTCGACGGTCGTGTACTGGCGAGCCACGGTGCCGGGGAACAGGGTGCCGTCGCGACGTCGCATCGGACGGGACACCGCCTCCGTGGCTGGCTCGACGCTCGTTTCGAGCTCGACCGGATCCTGATCCTCGACGTCGCGTCCGGGTAGGAGCGGTACAACGTCGGATGTGTTGAGGAACGTCTCGGCGAGGGATTCAATCTGGCTTCGTGTGCCCCCCTCCGGCAAGGCCGCCGCTACCTGCTTGACCACTTCGGCTCGCCCGAACGTGGAGGCCCGTTCGGTGAGCCCGGCGGGCGAGGCAAGCCGTTTGAACAGCACCTCGGGATCGGCCGGCGGGACATCCCTGCCGCCACCCATCAGCCGGACGATCCGTCCGGGGGTGAGACCCACCTCGACGGCCCGCTGTTTCCATTCGACCTCGAGGTCGGCGAGTGGATGATCCTGCTTTGGGCTGCGGGTGGCCAACACTGCTACCTGTCGCGCCGTCGCGGTGTCCGGCAGGCCTTGTTCTTGGCGCCACTCCTCGAGTTGGTGACGTCTCCGGGAGAACGCTTCGATCTGGGGGCGGGTGAACCCGGCAATGTCGGCCATCCCGTTGCGGATCGGCTGCCAGCGAACCCCCAAGCGTTCGGTCAGTTCTTTTCGTAGGACGGCTTCGTGGAGGTACCCGGCAGCCAGCTGATACCGATACAGCAACCTGCCGTCCACCGTCCGCCACACCCCATCTGTCCCTTTGACCTTGTTGGCGACCACCACATGAGTATGCAGCTGAGGGTCGTCGGCACGAGACGTGAACTCGGTGAACGACGCCGCCACATACCCTGACGTCTTGATCGACCAGGTCTCCACCCGAAACCTCCGACTGTCGTTCTCGTTGCGGATCGGGTCGCCGTTGACGTCGAGAACCGGGGTCTTGGTAGCGCCCCTGGTTGACGACGCGACCGACTCCAAATACCGAAACGCCGCCCCGGTGGCCTCCTCGAACGCCGACACCACCTGCTGACGGGTCTCGAGATCTCCCAAAGCCCACAGCAGTGACACGGACTTGTCCGCCGAGAACGTCACATCCCACGCCGCCACCCCATCCCTCCGCAAACACCGTCCCAACCGCTCACCGGTGCCGGGATGCTGACCATCAAACAGGCGGACCAGACTATCTGCGGTCACTGTCCCCGACAGGCCCATCTCGGCGGCGCCTTTCCCTCGCCAGATGCCGGTGGCGGTGCCACCGCGCAGGTAGTAGTCCTCCCCGGGGGAGATCTCCCCCAACTTGCGCAGGTAATAGTCCTTGGCGGCCTTGGCCAAACTCAACACCAGCCACCCCCGGGAGCAACTGGTTGCAGATGCGTGTGTCGCGAAGGACGGTGGTTTTGGAGGTGGTCAATCCTGGTTGGGGTGTGTTGGTCGACGAGGCCTCGGTGTTCATGGATCGTGGTTGTTCTGGATCGGGTGATCTCGCCTTCAGCAGCTATTGAGAATCCGCACTCGTCCAGAAGGGCTGGTTCGGTCGGTTCCCGGTCTGTGTCCGGAATCGGTGCCATCCGCGTTTCGATGCGGGAGTTCCGAAGACCCGTCCAGACGATGGCCAGACCTGCGATGAGGTCGCGGTCTTCGCTGTGGTCGACGCTGCGTGCAGGCTCCATGTCGGCCAGTAGACAGCCCAACCCTCTCAGCAGAGTTTCAGTAACCCTCTCACCAGAGTGTCAGTAGCCCTCCAACCGCACCGCCGACAGCCACGGAGTAAACCGGTGTGCGCTGGTTTCGAACATTTCCAAAGAGCTCGTTGACCAGGCGAAACAGCCGAAATGGCAACCAAATAACAGGCCTGTTGACACTCAAATGGCATCGAGATGAAAGGGTCCCATCGCACACTCGGAGGATGAACAATCTTGATCCGCTGCTCTCGGCCCAAGAACTCGCCAACTACCTCGAAGTCCCCATCGCAACGATCTACGCCTGGCGCTGTCGCGGAGAGGGCCCACCAGGGTTCCGCGCCGGCAGACACCTCCGCTACCGGTGGGCCGACGTCGAGCGTTGGATCAGAGGCCGAATCAGCGAGCGTACTGGCTGACCTTGCGAGATTCACCGGAGAAGACGTAATAGCGGCTCTGCTGACACACAGATGGCATCGAGATGACAGGGTGCCGACGAGAAGCCGCTCCGGGCAGGGGAGAAGCCTTGTTCGCCTATCTGGCCTCGAGTTCGGCAGTGCCCTCCCTGTACAGATTCTCGAGCAGGCCCCTGGTTGTGTCGAAGGCGTCGGGAAAGAGGTGCCCGTAGCGATCAAGTGTGACTTTCGCAGAACTGTGGCCGGCATGGATCTGGATCTGCAGGGCGGGTGCTCCTGCAGCGATCAGGAACGCGACGGAAGTATGTCGAAGGTCGTGAGGGGTGACATTCTCTAGGCCAGCCACGTCTAGGGCGGGCTTCCAGTACCGGCGATTGAAGTTTGAACGGCGCAAGGGCCGGCCCTCCCTGGACGTGAAGACCAAGTCCTCCGGATCATCTGAGATGCCCGACAAGTGTCTCACCAATCGATCGACGACCCCCGGAGGCACCGCAGCCGTTCGGGCCCGATCTGTCTTCGTCCCCTTGAACATGAATCCGCCACCCGGCTTCTCGACGAGCGAACGGGACACCATCAGACGTCCCCGCTGGATATCGATGTCGCGGCGACGCAACGCCACGGCTTCTCCCCACCGCAGCCCGCCGAACGCCATGACCAGCACCAGGGCGTCGTACACAGGAGTCAGCGCGTCGGCCAATCGTGCCACCTCGAAAGGAGTGAGGTATCGGTCTCGCTTGGGAGGTTCAGGAAGTGTGATCCCTTCCGCAGGGTTCTTGGCTATGTAGCTGTTCCTAATTGCCAATCGGAGGACCGCAGTGACGACCCTGAACGCCTGGCGGCGCCGCGACAGCGACAAGGGAAGCTCAGCCAGCCACTCTGATAGTCCGAGGTTGTCAATGTCGCCGAGGGGTACCACACCCCATCGCGGCAGCACGTGGACGTCCAACAACGAGCGGTAGCCGGCGATCGTGTTCGGCGACTTGTCCCGGAGAGTACGGAACCATCTCTCTGCCAGCCTCCCGAAAGTAGTGAGCGCTCGTCGCGGGTCGGTGTAGGAGCCGCTAACCAGATCGGCGGTGACGTGCTCTAGAAACCGATCCGCCGCTGCCTTGGTCGGAAAGCCGGCCTTCGTCTGCCGCTGCCCGGCTGGATCCTTCCAGACCGCTCGCCAGGAGATGTTGTTGCGGCTGGCGCTCTTCGTGGGATCCCGCTTGTACTTGTGCGTGTGGCTCACGGTCGGATTGTACGAGCGAGCATCTGTGAGCACAAACGGGGCACAGGAAGTACTATCTAGCTGGGATTATGCCAGGTCTGAAAAACCTGGGGTCGGCAGTTCGATTCTGCCCCTGGCCACCAAGATGAGTACCCGGTCACGGACCTGCGGGCGACAACCTCGTACCCGCACCGGTTCGGAAAGGACTCCCGCCCACACGTTCCACTCGCCGACTCGACGTCGACTAACCACTGAGTAGGCTCGCGCCGTCAGTCCGTTCCTGGATGGACTGTCTGCGACGACGGCGACTTTCTCCCTGGCAGGTCGCCGTTCTCGCGTCCGCTTTCCGGCTGACGCCGGCCCCCCTCCCGGCTTCGCCGTACTCCCCCCAACGCTCGCTTCGCTCGCTGAGGGGAGAAACGTTGGTCCCCTCCCCCCAGGGCCGACCATCTCCTCCCCCAGCAAGGGCTCTGCCGAGCGTCGGGGGAGGTGGCCCGCCAGGGCCGGAGTGGGTCCTGAGAGGTGTCCCCTTTGAGATCGGTGCGGGTTCGCGGATCTCCGAACCGGCATCACTCGGCAAACTCCTAATTGCTGTGGATGACCGCCATCAACGGCGCCCAGCGGGCCACCGCTTCCCCGTAGCGGTCCCCCGCCGTCTTGAGGTCACCCACATCCAGGGCCTCCAAAGACGCATGCACGTCACCGGCCGTCTCATCGAACACGACCTCGGCATCCCCGAAGAGGCCTGCGACAGACCCGTAGTCCAACTCCACCATCGACACCGCAGGAAAGTCCTCCAGCCAGCTTCGCAACTCGTCGAGTTCCTCCGTAACCACGTCGTCGAATCCGGCCCCCCGCAGCGTGTCGAGTGCGGAAGCCACCCGGTCGGTCGCCTGCACCAACGAAGTCCGATACCGGATCGACGTGCCGTCGGGTCGGGATACCAGTTCGCGTTCCGTCGAATCGAAGGCCACGAACCAGCGCAAAGGCACATGCCACGCCGCCGTGAGGATGTGCGACCGGACCGACGGCTGGCGATCGTGGAGACGCGCAAGCTCATCGGCAGCCCTGGCAGCCACCCGCTCGGGAACGATCATGTCACCGCCGATATCCGAATACGCATTGTGAAAAGCGAGCAAACCTTCCAACACGCGAAGTCGAGGAAAACGCGGGCAGAGGAACCGGGTCCCCTGCCACTCGGCGAGCAGCGCGTCGTCCTGCATCGGTTCCCCGAGGAGTCCGAAAGCTCCTGCAGACATCTGCGGCATCGGCGGATGGTCGACGACGACCTGCCCCGGCAACGTCCGCTCGGGGAGGTACACACGTAGGGAGGCCGTCCGAATCACAGTCGGCATGTTACTCAGCCGCGGCCGCCGAAAGGCACAGGTTTCACGCGCCGTTCCCCGGAAGAGAGATTCCGTCAGCCACTAGACTGATAGGACTGGACAATCGGAAGGAGTAGTCGCAAATGCGCGTAGCGGTCTACGATGAAACTCTCCTCGGCGTCGAGGTCGTCCTACGACTTCGTACCATCCGCACAACCCGCTCCACAGCATCAGGTCCCGCCGCAGGCGGGATCAAGTCTTTTCTTGGATATCAATGCACACCCGTCACCGTTGGACGTGGCGGGATCGACGGCGACTGAAGGGAGAAACGGTGGAAGTCGTGGCCGAGCTACAGGACAACCACAAGACCTTGGGCTTAACCGACGAGCAGGTCGTCAAAATGTATCGGGGAATCCTGCTCGCCCGAAGACTCGACGAGCGGATCTGGGCACTGAACCGCCAGGGACGGGCCGCCTTCATCGTTTCCGCTTCCGGGCAGGAGGGATCACAGGTTCCTCCAGTGATGGCGATGAACCCCGACATCGACTGGGCCCTCCCGTACTACCGGGACCTCGGCACCGTGCTCGCATGGGGCTTGACGCCCGAACAGGTGCTTCTCGGTGTCATGGCCAAAGCCGGCGACCCCTCGAGCGGAGGCCGGCAAATGCCGGCGCACTGGTCCCTACGCGAGCGTCGTATCTTCTCCCACTCCTCACCCATCGCGACGCAGTACCCGCATGCTGCAGGCATCGCCAAGGTGGTCCAGCGAGACGGCACCGGAGCGATCGTGTTCGTGTCCGGCGGCGAAGGCTCCACGTCTGAAGGCGACTGGCACGAAATGATGAACTTCGCCGGGATCCACGGCCTGCCGCTGATCGTCCTCATCGAAAACAACCAATACGCCATCTCCGTGCCCGAACGAGAGGAAGTCGGGGGGAACATCGCAGCCAGAGCGGCCGGATACGGTGTGCACGGAGTCGTCGTCGACGGCAACGATCCCCTCGCGATGTACAAAGTCACCAAAGACGCCGTGGATCGTGCTCGTCGGGGTGACGGGTCGACCCTGATCGAAGCCAGAACATATCGTTACTACGCGCACACGTCCGACGACGACGACACCCTTTACCGCAGTCGCGAAGAAGTCGAGATGTGGAAGCGACGCGACCCACTCGGCAAACTCCGGCAATATCTCATCGAGGCCCGCCTGCTGAGCGACGAGGACGACGAGCGCATGGAGGCCGAGATCGCCCTGGAGATCAGACAGGCCGTCGACAAGGTCGAAGCTGCTGCAGAACCCGACGATCCGTTCTCGACGGTGTACCTCAATCCGATCACTCCGACGCAGCCGGCCGTGGCACCCGAACCGCCAATCGAAGGCGAGGAGACCAATCTCATCTCGGCCATCAATCTCACGCTGCATGAGATCATGGCGCGCCATCCGGACACAGTGGTCTTCGGTGAGGACGTCGCCGACCCGAAGGGTGGCGTGTTCAAGGCCACACGGGGGCTCGAGGTCGCCTTCGGAAACGACCGCAGTTTCAACATGCCGCTCGCCGAATCTCTGATCGTCGGTCTCGGCGTCGGCATGGCAGCGGCCGGAAAGAAGCCGCTCGTCGAGATCGAGTTCGCAGACTTCATCCATCCTGCCTTCGACCAGATCGTCTCGGAAGTCGCCCGCATCCACTACCGCACCAAAGGCAGGTGGCAATGTCCGATGGTGATCCGTGCGCCATACGGCGGCGGCATCCGCGGTGCCCTCTACCACTCGCAATCGATCGAGGCGTTCTACACGCACGTTCCCGGGCTGAAGGTGGTCATCCCATCGACACCGGCGGACGCCAAAGGCCTGCTCTGGTCTGCGGTCGAGGATCCGGATCCGGTGATGTTCCTCGAACCGAAGAAGCTATATCGGCTGGCGACGGGTCCGTTCCCTCCCGGGGAGTATCGCGTCCCGCTCGGCAAGGCCGCTATTCGCAGGGCGGGCACCGATCTCACGATCCTCGCCTACGGGACCATGGCGCTGTACGCCCTCGAGGCCGCAGATCAGCTCGCAGAGCAGGGCGTCTCTGCCGAGATCATCGACCTGAGGACGCTGAAACCCCTCGACTGGCCGACGATCGAGGCCTCCATCGAGAAGACCGCACGGGTACTCATCGTGCATGAGGACAACGAGTTCGGTGGCTATGGGGCCGAGCTCGCGGCACAGATCGTCGACAAGGCGTTCGAGCACCTGGATGCGCCGGTCCGCCGCTACGCCAGCCCCGATGTGCCGACGTTCCCGTTCAATGCGAAACTCGAGGCGATGGTCATGCCCAACGCGGCCGGCATCGTCGAACACGCCTTGGAGCTGTCCAAGTACTGACCTGATCGATCCACAGTGCCCCGGGGACCGTCAGCGGGTACGCTTCTGTCCCATGTCTCTGCTCGCGCGTCTCTCAGAAACCGTCGGTGACGCCTTCGAAGCCGCCGGAGTGGACCGTTCCTATGGGACCGTGGTCGTCTCCAAACGCCCCGACCTGGGCCAATTCCAATGCACCGGCGCCCTGGCGGCTGCCCGCAGCGTCGGCAGAAACCCACGCGAGATCGCCCAGACCGTCATCAATGCCCTCACAGCCACGGAGATGTTCGCCGCAGTGTCGATCGCCGGGCCCGGATTCATCAACCTGACACTGACCGATGCTGCAATCACAGCGGTGACCCAGGCGGCCGTGGATGACGAGCGGTGCGGATGCACCCTGGTGGAGCGTCCCGTCCGTTACATCGTCGACTTTGGTGGTCCCACCGTTGCAAAGGCGATGCACGTCGGTCACCTTCGGTCCACGATCATCGGCGACTCTCTCCAGCGCCTCCTTCGATTCCTCGGTCACGACGTCACCAGCGATATCCATATGGGCGACTGGGGAACACAGATGGGAATGCTGATCATCGAGGTGGAGCGCCGATACCCGGACCTTCCCTACTTCGACGCATCCTTCAGTGGCCCCTACCCGACCGAGTCGCCCGTGACCCTCGATGACCTTCACGAGATGTATCCGACAGTGGCGGCGCGCGTCGCAGAAGACGAAGCCGAAGCGGAGCGTGCTCGCCGGGCAACCACCGAGCTGCAGAACGGGCGGCCCGGCTATCGGGCACTTTGGCAACATTTCGCGAATGTCTCCATCAGCGCACAACGTGCCGACTTCGAGGCCCTGGGAGTGAAGTTCGACCTGTGGTACGGCGAGAGCACCGTCCACGATCGAATCGCACCGCTACTCGAACGCATCAAGTCGTCCGGTCGCGCCGTGATAAGTGACGGTGCTCTCGTGGTGCCGGTCGCAGAGGAGGGCGACCAGATGGACATCCCTCCCATGCTCCTGACGAAGTCCGACGGTTCCTACCTATACACCACGACCGACCTCGCCACGCTCGACCAGCGGATCACCGAGCTGAAGGCTGAAGACATCCTCTATGTCGTCGACGCGAGGCAGGCCCTGCATTTCATCCAGGTGTTCCGGGCTGCGAGGCTCACAGGAATCGTTCCCGACGACGTGGCCCTCGAGCACATCGCCTTCGGCACGATGAACGGCACCAACGGCAAGCCGTTCAAGACACGAGAAGGTGGGGTCCTCAAACTCAAGGATCTCATCGCGATGGTGACCGATGCCGCCCTCGCGCGCCTCGCCGAGGCGCGCATCGCGGAGAGCTACCCGGATGAGGAACGCGCAGCGATCGCGAAGGCAGTCGGCCTCGCCGCACTGAAGTTCGGCGACCTGAGCAACCACCGCACCTCCAACTACGTCTTCGATCTGGACCGGTTCAGCTCGTTCGAGGGGAAGACCGGGCCGTATCTGCTGTACGGTGCGGTCAGGATCAGGTCGATCCTTCGCAAGGCCGCCGAGCACGCGTTCCTTCCCGGGCCGATCACGGATCCTGCCACCGACGTCGAGCGCGACCTGATGCTCTTCCTGGCTCGCCTGCCCGACTCGCTCGCGAGGGCAGCCGAGTTGCGGGCGCCGAACCACATCGCCGAGTTCGCCTACGATCTCACCACTCGCTTCAACCGTTTCTACGAGCAGTGCCACATCCTCAGTGAGCAGGACCCCAAGCGCCGCGGTTCCTGGCTGAGTCTGGTCGCCGTAACCCTTCGGGAGCTCATCCTCACGCTCGACCTTCTCGGCATCTCGGTTCCGGAGCGAATGTAGTTCGGTACGCTCGGACTGTGGAAATCAGGATTCGTGCCGCCGTTGCCTCCGACAAGGAAGCCATTGCAGCGTTCACACAGACCACGTTCACCTGGGGCGACTATGTGGCCGACGAGTTCGATCGGTGGCTGGACGATCCGCGAGGCCAGACGGCCGTTGCCGTCGGTCCGGATGACATACCCATCGCCATGGCGCGATGGAGCCTGCTTTCTCCCACCGAGGTGTGGGGCCAGGGAGCGAGGGTGCATCCCGACCACCGCAGAAAGGGGATCTCGTCTCGCCTCACCGAGGCCTGCGAGCAGTGGGCGAGAGAGCGGGGCGCCCTGGTCCTGCGACTCGTCACCGAAGATTGGAACACCGCCGCTCAGGCCCAGGTGACACGATCGGGATTCCGGAACGTGTGCAAGTGGACGATGTGGGAACGCACCATCGGCAATGCCGCGCCGAGCGTCGCCGGCAACGGAGGCAGTCGCGTTCCGTCCGACGAGCGCCTCACGCTTGCAGGCGCACCGGAGGCCGGACCGGCCTACCTTGCATGGTCTGTCGGAGCGATCGCGGCCGCGAGCCACGGGTTCATCACCGAACGCTGGACCTGGCGCCGCATGCACGTGCAAGACCTCGTCGCCGCGGCCCGGCGGCGGGCGCTGTGGGTCTGCCCGGCAGGATGGCTCATCGGTGAGGTCGACGACGACCGGCCGGATACGTTCTGGGTTTCGTGGTTGATGGCCGCCCCCGATGATGCGCATCGGCTCCTCCGGGCGGCAATCGACAGGGCATCGTCGGAGGCCGCCGAGCGAATCGTGTTCCTCCTGCCGAAGGTGGCCTGGTTGGATCAGGCGGCGAGAAGGGCCGGTCTCGACGCGGCCCACAACCTTCTCGTCTACGAACGCCCCATCACCTGATACGGTATCACCCCCACGCAGCGTGACCCATCCCCCGAACCCAGGGCTCGTAGATACCCTGAGCGCACCTGCGAGCCCTGGGTTCGGGGGTTAGGGGCGGCGCGTGGCCACGAGACGGGCCTCGTGGTGGTCGTCGAACCAGGCTTCTTCGTAGCGGACCACCGCCAGGCCCTCCACCAATCCCGGCAACTCGCCTTCGTCGAGGACGTGTTCACGAGGAGGTCGCGGGTGTCGCTCCAGGTTCCGAACCGTCGCGATTGCGCATACGAGAACACCACCCGGCGCGAGAGCCTCGATCATCTTCGGGAAGAGGCCCCTCTGCAGGTAATGGAAGCAGAGAATCAGGTCCCACGGTCCAACAGGAAGGGCATCGCGCTGCAGGTCGGCGTTGATCAGATCCAGGGTGAGTCCGCGAGCTCGGGCGGCGTCGGCGGCAATCGTCAATGCCGCGTCGGAAACATCGACAACGGTCACACTCAGCCCGCGATCGGCCAGCCAAAGGGCGTTGCGACCATTCCCCCCTGCAACGTCGAGGGCGCGACCCGATCGAGGAAGAAGATCTGCAATCGACTCCAGAAACGGTGACGGTTCCATCGGCCATCCTTCGGCGTATCGCCGGTTCCACCGCTCGCGATCATCGCTCATGGCAACCGATGCTAGGTGACACGTGCTTTCATCGTTGTAGCGAAGGAGGGAACCATGCCGGTCGGCTACGAACAAACAGGACAAATCGTGGTCATCACGATCGACCGTCCGCATCGACGCAATGCCATCAACCGAGAAACCGCCGATGCGCTCCTCGACGCGTGGCGGCGCTTCGATGCCGACGACACCGCCGCAGTCGGGATCCTCACGGGCGCCGGTGGCCACTTCTCCGCCGGAGCCGACCTCACGGACTTCGACCTCTTCGACCGGCCCGAGGGATTCCTTGGATTCACCCGGCTCGAAGTCACGAAACCGACGGTCGCCGCCGTCGATGGATTCTGTGTGGCCGGAGGATTGGAGATGGCCTTGTGGTGCGATCTCCGCGTTGCGGGCGAAGACGCAGTCTTCGGTTGCTTCGAGCGGCGGTGGGGGGTGCCACTCGTCGATGGTGGCACTCAGCGTCTCCCTCGGCTGATCGGCGTCGGGCGCGCCCTCGACATGATCCTCACGGGACGGTCGGTTGCCGCAGACGAGGCGCACCGAATGGGCCTGGTCGATCGCGTCACACCCGCAGGAAACCATCTCGACGCAGCAATCCGACTCGCCAACGAGATCGCCTCGTTCCCGCAAGTGACAGTCCGCTCTGATCGTGCCGCACTCCTCGGAGGATTCGGGATGCCTCTTGCAGATGGCCTCGATCTCGAGCGCCGACTCGGCGTCGAGGCGCTGGGCACCGCAGCCGAAGGGGCAGCCCGCTTCCGATCAGAACGCGCCGATCGACATAAGGAGTCCGCTGAGTGATGCCGGTGCGCAGATCGGCGCGGCCATGGTGATGAGTTCCTGGTCCTCTCTCTGAACCCTGGGCTCGTGGGTACCCTGTGGGTATCCCTGAGCCCTGGGTTCGCAGCGTCTAGTCTGCGCGGATGCAGACTGCACGACGTCTTCAGGCCTTCGGCCAGACGATCTTCACCGAGATAAGCCGTCTGGCACTCGACCACGATGCCGTGAACCTGGGGCAGGGGTTCCCCAACTTCGACGGTCCGGACTTCGTCAAAGACGCTGCGATCACGGCTATTCGCGACGGTCGGAACCAGTACGCGCCGCTCTCCGGAGTATCTCGCCTCCGCAGTGCCATCGCCGACCGTTTCTCGCGCAGAACCGGGATCCACGTCGATCCCGACCGGCACGTCACGGTGACTTCCGGCTGCACCGAGGCGCTCACGTCTGCGTTCCTGGGCCTGGTGGACGCCGGCGACGAAGTCGTGTTGATCGAACCGTTCTATGACTCCTACCCCGCAGACCTGGCACTCGCAGGCGCAACTCCCCGGTTCGTAACCCTGCGGCCTCCGGATTTCGCTCTGGAGGAGATGGCTCTGCGTGCCGCCTTCAGTCCCAAGACGCGCGCCATTCTGCTCAACACGCCTCACAATCCGACCGGGAGGGTGTTCTCGCGGCCAGAACTCGAAACCGTCGCTTCGCTCTGCAAAGAGTTCGATGCAATCGCCATCACCGACGAGGTCTATGAAGATCTCGTGTTCGAGGGCACCCACATCTCGCTCGCTCAGCTCGAGGGCATGTGGGAACGCACGATCACACTTTCGTCTCTCGGCAAGACGTTCTCGCTGACCGGATGGAAGGTCGGCTGGGCCGTCGGCCCGGACCAGCTGACCGCCGGCTTGAGGGCTGCCCACCAGTTCGTGACCTTCGCGACGGCCACACCGCTGCAACACGCGGCGGCCACAGCCCTGAGGGCGCCCGATGCGTTCTACTCCGACCTCGTCGCCGACTATCGACGGCGCCGCGATCTTCTCACCGGCGGCCTTGTCCGCCTGGGATTCGAGGTGTTCGTGCCAGAGGGCACGTATTTCATACTCGCCGACCACACCCGCTTCGGGTTCTCGGATGACGTGGCGTTCGCCCGGCATCTGGTCGCCGAGGTCGGCGTCGCGGTGATCCCGCCGAGCGCTTTCTACCACCGGCGCGAGGACGGTTCCTCACTGGTACGTTTCGCCTTCTGCAAAGACGAAGCCACGATCGAGGAGGCGCTCCACAGGATGGCTTCGCTCAGATGAGCACCCCGTAGACCACGGCCACACCGATCGCCCACACGATGTAGAGCAGCGGCAATTCGATCTGGTCGAGCCACGGTCGATCGGCGAACACGCGCCGAACACTCCACAGCGCCACAAGGCCGACGACGATGGTCCATGTGAATCCCGCAATGCCGGTCGCGACGACGACTTCGAGGGACTGGTCGAAGACCCGAGGAAGATCTCCGATGTAGCCGAGGCCTATCCGCCCGATCGCGAGCAGGACGATCCCCGTCACCAGCAACGCGACGCCTCTGGCAACGGCCAGTTCGATCTCGTGAGTCGAGTGTTCGCGGAGTTGGCGAACGGGACCCTCCACTGCGACACCGATCGCGAAAGCACCGAACACGGCGATGACGAGGCTGGAACCGAGCATGGCGCCGGTACTCGTCGTGAGACCGAGCTCGACGACGCCGAACCCGTCGAGGAGAACGACCGCCGCCACCGCGACAAGCGCACTGCCCACCACCATCAGCCCGACGTCGAACGTCGTGCCGAGCACGCGCCAGAACAGGCGTAACCTCCGCTTGAGCGGACTCACATAGACCGTGGCCGTTTCGTACTCGTGCACGCAACCCTCCGAAGCGCTCAGCCTACCGTGCCTGTGGCGTCGTCGACTACTGCTTCCCAATACAACTCGACGGGATGAGCGACCCTGTACCACCCTTCCAGGTGGGCACGCAGCTGCATTTCACAGCCGACATTGGCCGACGCGACGATCGTCGAACCCGCTTGGTGGACCTGGGAGGCCTTCGCCTCCGCGAGCGTGTCCGATGCCTCCGGATGGAGCAGGCCCCAAGCGCCGGCCGCGCCGCAGCACAGCCCATCCTCGTCGATCTCGACGATCCGATACCCGGCGGCCCTCAAGATGATTCGTGGTTCGTCGACAATGCGCTGGGCATGTCGAAGATGACATGGGTCTTGGACCGCAACCGGCCCGCGGTCGGTGTTCGAGACAGGAAGCCACCCCGCCTCGATGGCCTCTGCGACGATCTCGGTCACGTCCCTGACTCGCGAAGCCAGGTCCGCTCCGCCCTCTCCGGCCCAATGTCCGTACTCCTTCAGGTGGGAGCTGCATCCGGCGGCGTCGGCGATGACGAAGTCTGCTCCGGAGAACACGTCCACGTTGCGTTGGGCGAGCCGCCGGGCGTCGAGTGCGGCACCTTCGTGAGCGGCCAAGGCGCCACAGCACGCCTGGCCCGCGGACGTGACGACTCTGTACCCGGCCCGCTGGAGAGTCTCGATGGTCGCAACATGGATCTGAGGGAATCCCGACTCCATCACACACCCGAGCAGCAAGGCGGCAGTTCCTCGTTCGGGTCCGACCGCAGCGAACTCTCGCCCGCGCAACTCTACGCGGGCTGATGGCCGAAGGCCTGCAAGGAGTCTCGGCATCCATCGACCCAGACCCGCGCGACGGACCAAAGCTGCCGCACCGATGCCCAACCTGACCAGCCCGGGCATCGCGACCCATCGCCCAAGGACCCTGCTGCGCGCCCGGCGGGCAAGAGACGGTTTCTGCACCTTGATCTCTGCCCGCACTCCTTCGATCATTCTCCCGAACGGAACGAGTGCAGGACACACGACCTGGCATGCCCGGCACTGGAGACAGAATCCGATGACGTCGTCGAAGATGCTGTCGATCGCAACGGTTCCATCGGCCACCGCCGCCATGGCTGCCAGCCGACCTCGAGGCGATGCCGTCTCGTCTGCCGTGAGACGATAGGTGGGGCACACCGCGAGACAGAGGCCACATCCGACACACTGGGCAAGTTCGAACGGTGCCGGTGCCTCCGGGGTGATCCAGACCATCAGATCCCTCCGGGGAGACGACCGGGGTTCACGATCCCTGCCGGGTCGAAAGCGGCAACGAGACGCCGCTGGATGCCGACCGTCGACGGTGCGGTGCCCCACGGATCGAAGGCCAGATCGTCGGAAGCGGCTTCCACGACCAGTCTTCCACCGACGGACTCCGCCCACTCTCGTATCTTCGAGAGCGCGGCCACATCCGGATCTTCCGCGCCCATCCGCACCTCGCCCACGCCGAAGGCCGCTCGGTAGCTCCATCCCGGCGGCACATGCTCGACAGCTTGGCGAACAAGGCGTGCCGGCACTCTCAGGGCACAACGGAAGGGCGACTGCAATGGCGCCGGCCATACCGCGCCTGGCAGGGACTCTCCGCCGAGGACATCGACCTCGGCTTCTACCATTGCAGGGTGGCCTCCAACCACCACGGAACCCTGACCGTCGACCTCGAGGACCGCCAGGGGCCGATATGTGGCCTCCAAGGCCTTCTCGGGCAGCACACCGACGACCGTGGCGATCGACTGCGGTCGCGGCCAGAGCTTGAGGCTGACCGCGGTGATGATGCCCAACCGTCCGAACGACCCCACGGCCAGCCGGGAGAGGTCGTAGCCGGAGACATTCTTGACGACCGTGCCTCCTGCGCGAACGATCCGTCCGTCTCCGGTGACCAGCGTCATGCCAAGCACCCGGTCGCGTGTCGGCCCGTACCGCAGGCGCCGGTAGCCCGAAATTCCCGCCGCGACGACCCCGCCGACGGTCGCTTCACCCGGATCCTCCGGCAGGACCGCGGTCTGTCCACCCTCGACGAGCCGTTGCTCCAGATCGGCCACGCCAACTCCCGCTCCGACTGTGGCGGTCAGGTCGTCGGGACGCCACTCCAGCGTCTGCAGGTTGTGGGTCGAGACCACGATCACCGGGTCCACCGGTGCTCCGTAGCCCTGGTGGGTTCCGCCGCCAAGAACGAGCACCGGCAACCGGTACTCGCTCGCCACCTCCATGATGCGGGCGGCCTCCTGTTCCGACGCGGGAGCGACGCTCAGCGCACCCGCTGGTGCTCCGGGAACCGGAGCAACCACGAGGCTCCCGAGGCGTTTGCGGACTGCGGCGATCGAAGTCATCGCTTGCCGACCTGTCGGTCCGTCTTGCGCGAGCCGGGGGGCAGCACCTTGCCGGGATTGCACCGCTCGTCTGGATCGAAGGCTTCTTTGATGCATGCCTGTGCGTCGAGGTCGACGTCATTGAAGATCAGTGGCATCAGGTCTCGCTTCTCGAGTCCGATGCCGTGCTCACCGCTGAGCGTTCCTCCGGCTTCAACACAAACCGCGAGGATCTCTTTCGACGCCTGGCGGACACGATCGAGCACACCGGGTTCCGCTGCGTCGAAGGCAATGATGGGATGGAGGTTCCCGTCTCCCGCATGGAAGACGTTCATCATGACGAGGTTGCGCCGATGAGCGATCTCGTAGATCTGCCGGACGACGTCGGGAAGCTTCGTGCGGGGAACCGATGTGTCTTGCAGGTAGTAGTCGGGAGCTATCTGGCTCACGGCGCCGAACGCCGACTTCCTCCCCTTCCAGAGTTCGGCTCGGTGTTGCTCGTCCGAGGCGGTGGCCACGTCGAAGGCCCCTTCGGCGATGAGGATCTCTTCGACGGCGACGAGTTCCGCGTCGACGGACGCTGCATGACCGGAGACGTCGACGAGGAGCAGCCCGCCGGCCTGGACCGGCAGACCTGCATGGAGGAAGTTCTCGAGAGCGACCGTCATCTCATGATCGATCATCTCGAGCGCTGCGGGAACGATGCCGCTCCCGATGACCGCCGAGACCGCCAACGCCGCCTGCTCGATGCGTTCGAACGCTGCGAGCACCGTCCGCGTCTCCTGCGGATTCCGTGTGAGTTTGACGAGCACCTTCGTGACGATTCCGAGGGTGCCTTCCGAGCCGACCACAACCGCCCTGAGGTCCAGACCGATCGGGTCGGGAGCCTCCGACCCGATCGTGATCACCTCGCCGTCGGCGGTAACCATCTCCACAGCGAGAACGTGGCCGATCGTCGTCCCATCCGCCAGACAGTGCGGGCCACCGGCGCCCGTGGAAACATTGCCGCCGATCGTCGACACCGACTGCGACGATGGGTCGGGAGCGAAGTGCAGGCCGAGTGACTGTGTCTCTTTCGACAGGTCGAGGTTGACGACGCCTGGCTCGACCCATGCCGTTGCTCCGATCGGATCGACTTTCAAGATCCGGTTCATCTTGGTGACGGCGACCATGATCGCCGGGCCGATGGCGATCGCTCCCGACGCAAGACCGGTACCGGCGCCCCGTGGAACGACAGGAATGTCGTGCGACGCCGCGATGCGCATGACGTCGACGACTTCCCCGGTCGTCTCCGCCAAAACCACCACGGTCGGGTCGCCGCGCCTCATCCCCGAGTCCTTGCCGTAGATGTGCAGCCGCAGTGGGTCGGCGAGGACACGCTCCGGGTCGAGCGCCGACTGAAGATCCGCGACGAGTGTCATGGACAGGATCGTACCCGGTGCCCGGGAGTCGCAGCGCTACGAATCCCGGGTTTCCTGCCGCGATTCCCGTGGCCGGGACCCATGGTCGGTGGCGACCCGGGTATCGTGGACGCCATGGACCGCATCCAGCCTCCGCACCGCTATCTCATGGGCCCCGGTCCCTCGCCGGTCGAACCGTCTGTCCTCGCCGCCATGGCCAAGCCGGTTCTCGGACATCTCGACCCGGTCTTCATCGAGATCATGGATGAGGTCACGATTGCGTTGCGCGAGGTATTCCAAACCGCCAACCGTCTCACGTTTCCGATCTCGGGCACCGGGTCGGCGGGAGCGGAAGCGGCGATCGTGAACATGGTCGAGCCAGGCGACCGGGTAGTCGTTGGTGTCGCGGGCGTGTTCGGAGCCCGTCTCGCCGAGATGGCGAGGCGCGCAGGTGGAATCGTCAGTGAGATCCACGCTCCTTGGGGAACGCCGGTACCTGCGGACGAGATTGCGGACGCGGCCGCGCAAAGGGGAGCCAAGGTCGTGGCAATCGTCCATGCGGAGACCTCTACGGGCATGCGCCAGCCGGTGGACGAGCTGCGCGCAGCGATCGGCGACGACCCGATCCTGATCGTCGACGCGGTCACGTCCCTCGGTGGCATCGAGGTCGACGTCGACTCGTGGGGGATCGACGTGTGTTTCTCGGGCACACAGAAATGCCTCAGCGTTCCGCCGGGCCTGGCGCCGATCACGTTCTCGTCACGTGCCGAGTGGAAACTCGAGACCCGATCCGCCCCGGTCCAGTCCTGGTACCTGGACGCTCGACTTCTGCGTTCCTACTGGGAAGACGGAGAGAAGCGTCGCGCCTACCATCACACCGCACCGATCTCAATGATCTACGGCCTCCACGAAGGTCTCCGCCTCGTTCTCGACGAGGGTTTGGATGCCCGTTGGGCCCGCCACCACGACGCCGGCCGCTTTCTGCGCAACGCCCTGATCGAGCGCGGCTTCAAACCGTTCGCCGCTGACGGGTACCGGCTCCCTCAGCTCACCTCTGTCCGCCTCCCCAAGGGTGTCGACGACGCCGTGCGCCACGACCTCCTCAACGAGTTCGACATCGAGATCGGCGCCGGTCTCGGTGACCTGGCCGGGAAGGTCTGGCGCATCGGGCTCATGGGTCTTGGGGCGCGCCGCGAACATGCCCTGCGCCTGATCCAGGCACTCGACGCCTTGACCTGACGGTCTCAGGAGGGTGTAGGCCGTATTCGTGGTCTCGACGTGCCGGGGGCCGGCTCTGTTGGCGGCAGCAGTCGTCGTGGCTTCCTGCGCAGGTTCTCCTCCTTCGACGGCAAGCCGACCGATTCCCACAGCCGCCGTTCGAGAAGAGGCCTCCCCGCTGGGGGGGGGATGACCAACCCTACGCCTTCCCCCAACCGCCCCCGCCCGGAGTCAACACGCGCAGCCGGTCTCCTGCCCGCACCTCGAACGTGACCTTTCCGGGGAGTCGTTCCGGTGCCGATCCCGGCCGAATCAGCCAGTCCTCACCGACTGCGCCGGGCTCACCGCCGGCGAGCCCCCACGGCGGCACCCTTCGCCGCTCCCCCATCAACGACACGGTCGCGTCGGCGAGGAATTCGATCTCTCGTTCGATGCCTTCCCCACCGGGAAAACGACCTGCTCCTCCACTGGCGCGACGCAGCCGTGTGGTGATGACTCGCAGCGGGTAGGCAACTTCCAGCGCTTCGATCGGCGTGTTCTTCGTGTTGGTCATCCCGGTGTGGACCCCGGACATGCCGCGCCTGCCGGGACGGCCGCCTTGTCCTCCGCCGACCGTCTCGTAGTAGGCGAAGTCGTCGTTGCCGGCGAGGATGTTGTTCATCGTTCCCTGTGATGCGGCAGGCACCCGGTCGGGGGCCGCCTGGGCCAGCGCTCCGAGCAGCACGTCGGCGATCCGCTGGCTGGTCTCGACGTTGCCTGCAGCCACCGCGGCGGGCGGCTCGGCGTTCACGAGTGTCCTCGGTGGGACCATCAACTCGAGAGGCCGGTAGCAGCCGCCGTTGGCCGGGATCGAAGGATCGGTTGCCACTCGTACCGCGTAGTAGAGACACGAACGGGTGACCGCCTCGACGGCATTGATGTTGCCTGCGACTTGGCCGGTCGTGCCGCTGAAATCGGCAACGAGGCCTTCCCCTTCGATGCGGACGGCGACCGAGATCGGGAGGTCCTCGTCGCCCCACTCCATCACGTCGGTGAACCGATATTCGCCGTCGGGCAGTGCACCGAGTGCGGCGCGCATCCTGCGTTCCCCGTACGCGAGCAGCGCTCCGGTAACGGCCACGAATCGGTCGAGGCCTTCGGCTTCGACGAGCGCGCCGACCCGTGCCGCCCCAACCTCGTTGGCGCCGAGCTGGGCGGACAGGTCGCCGAGGCGTTCGGACCGTGTGCGGGTCGCGGCCAGGAACGGGTCGAGGAACTCATCGATCCACACGCCGTTTCGAACCGCCGGGGTGGGGACGACGACATGGCCCTCCTGATCGATCGTCGTTGCGTCCGCAGGCATGGACCCGGGGGCCTCCCCGCCGACGTCGGCGTGGTGGGCCCGGTTGGCGACCCAGCCGATGAGAGTCCCTGACACGAACACTGGCCGGACGAGGGTGAGATCGTTGAGATGGGTGCCACCATGGTACGGGTCGTTCACGGCGTACTGCACACCCGGTTCGGCGCCGAGACGCTCCAGGACCGCAGCAACGGAGGCGGGCATTGAACCGAGGTGCACGGGGATGTGTTCGGCCTGGGCGAGCATCTCTCCGGAGGGGACGAACACGGCCGCCGAGCAGTCGGCTCGTTCCTTGATGTTCGGCGAGTACGAGGTGCGCCGAAGGACCAGTCCCATCTCGTCGGCGATCGCGGCGAGTTGGTTCCGGGCAACTTCGAGCGTGATCGGATCGACGGTCACCACTCCACCTCCAGTGCCCCGGAAGGATGCACCGTGGCCCGCTCGCCGATATCGAGAAACACGGTGGCCTCCCGCTCTTCGATCACGGCGGGGCCTTCGATGGTCGTTCCCGGCGCGAGACCGTGTCGCCACCACACGTCGGCGTCGACGGCACCGCCCGAGGTGAGCACCTCGCGTGTCCCTCGCGCCGCCTCTCCTTCGGGGACCGCATCGTCGAGATCGCTCCATCGCAGGGCCGGTGTCCCCAACGCGGCGGACCGGACGGTGACCACCTCGACGGGGTCTCCAACTCTGGCGAATCCGTTCCGGATCCGGTGGGCGTCGTGGAAGCGGGCCTCCAGCACCGCCGCTCCCTCGCCCGGCCGGTACGGAACCGTCGTCTCGTGTGATTGCCCCCGATAGCGAACGTCGACCAAGGTGCGGACGTCCACCGGGGAAACGCCGGTCTCGGAGACAAGATGGCGCGCCGCGTCTGCACGAAGACTCCCGACGGCCTCGTCGACCATCGCGTCGGGCCCGAGGCTCCGGGCAAGATCGACCCGTGGGGGGCTGAGCAGCAGGCCCAGCGCGCTGAACACTCCAGCGTGTGGGGGCACGACGACCCCCGCCATGTCGAGGCGCCGCGCCAACGCGGTGGCGTGCATGCCGCCGGCGCCACCGAATGCGACGAGTACCGAGCTTCTCGGATCGGCGCCTTCTTCGACGCTGACGGCGCGCACGGCGCGTTCCATGTGCGCCTCGACGACTTCGACGATTCCGAGCGCCGTCGCCTCACTGCTCAGATCCAGCGTCGCTGCCAACCGCCGAACGGCGCCCTTTGCGAGGTCGAGCCGGAGGGCCATGCCGCCGGCCAGATGCTTCGCGAGACGTCCGATCATCAGATCCGCGTCGCTGACGGTCGCCTCGGTACCACCATGACCGTACGAGGCGGGGCCGGGAGCGGCACCGGCTGAACGAGGCCCGACCCGTAACGCACCACCGGAGTCGACCCAGGCAACAGATCCGCCACCCGCCCCGACGGTGTGGACGGCAACGGACGGCAGCAGGCACGGATACCCTTCGATGCTGCGCCGATACGCGGACTCCGGACGTCCATGCTCGACACGGCAGACGTCCGTGGAGGTACCGCCCATGTCGAAGGAGATCAACGAGTCGTGGCCGAGCGCCTTGCCGAGTTCCGCCGATGCGACCACGCCGCCTGCCGGACCGGACAGGAGCACGGCGGCGGGAAGGTCGATGGCGGCAGCGAGGTCCATCAGACCGCCGGAAGAGCGCATGACGAGAATGTCGTCAGGGAGCCCCGCCTGGAGTGCCTTGCTCTCGAGGTGCTGGAGGTAGCGTCCGACGACCGGCGAGAGGTACGCGTTCAGGACGGTCGTCGAGGTTCGCTCGAACTCTCGAAACTCGGGAGCGACTCTGCTCGACAGCGACACGGGAACGTCCGGAGCGATCGACCGTATCTCTTCGAGAATCTCCTCTTCCTCGCCGGGATGCCGAAACGACCACAGCAGTGCCACAGCGACCGCCTCGGCATCGGCGAGCGCTGCCAGATCGCCGCCGTCCGGCAGACGCAACGACCGCGGTACGAGTGGCTCCGGCCTGTCCTTGAATGCGTCGTACAGCGAGGGACGATCCTGTCGCCCGATCTCGATCACGTCGGTGAACCCGGCGGACGTGACGAGCGCCGTCCTGGCTCCCTTGCGTTCCAGGAGAGCGTTCGTGGCAACCGTGGTCCCATGGAGCAGGATGCCGGCAGGTTCGTGAAGGATTCGACGGGAACCGTCGATGACTCCGTCGCTCTGATCGGCGGTCGTCGAAGTCTTGCCTGCCACCAGACGGCTCCCATCCCATGCGGCGAAGTCGGTGAACGTGCCCCCGACATCGACCCCCAGCGCGTTGGCTACCATCGGTACATGGCTATCACTATCGAAGGAACCCCGAATCCCAACGCCCTGAAGTTCGGCGTCGGACGCGATGTCGGAGGACCGAAGACGTTTGTGGCCGGTCGTACGGCCGACGACCCGATGGCAGAGAGTCTTCTGTCGCTCCCGGGTGTGACGAGTGTGTTCATGACCGCCGATTTCGTGACACTGACCAAGACTCCCGATGCGGACTGGGCCTCGCTCGCCGAGCAGGCACGGCAAATCCTAGAGGGGTATTTCGGCGCGTAGCCTGAGCCTGCCCGATGGCTCCGATCGGCATCGCTGCCGCAGCGCCTGCCGATACCGGCCGATCAGCGGCCGATGGGAGCCCAGGTGGCATCCGCCGTCCTGATCAACTCGGCGATCGAGATCGCAAACACCGTCGTCGGCGTCCCTGCGGCCGCCCACACGGTGTCGTGACGGGTCAGTTCCGGGTCGGCAAAGACCCGACAACCGTGACCGAATGGTGGCGTCCCGCCGGCCGCGTAGCCGGTGGCAGCCCGAACCTCGTCGAGCGATGCCCGCCGGCTCTTGTTCCCGCCGGCCGCTTCCGCCAGCTTATCGGGGTCGAGGCGCATGTCTCCTGGGACCAGCGCCACCACGGGTGCATCATCGACCATGAAGACGAGCGACTTCACGATGGCGGCGACGTCACAGCCGACCGCACCCGCCGCGTCGCCGGCCGTCTTCGTGCCTTCGGGAAACACACGAACATCGAGGTCGAGCCCCACACCGGCAGCCCAGCGAACCAGACGCAGCGACGCGGGAGGAAGATCCATGGAGGCATCGTAGGACGCGTCGCCGGTGGCCGTCACTCGAACGGGTCGACTGCTTCGATGCCGTCGAACTTGCGGAAGTCCCGATCACGCGTCCAGATCGTCCTCACACCATGCTCCCGCATCAGGGCCACGAGGTGGGCGTCGGACACCAGGTTGCCGCGCACAGGTATGCGGTCCGTCACGTCGCGGTACAGATCCCAGAATCTGCGTCCTTCGCCCGGCATGCGGACATGCGGCCGGTCGATGAGGTCGGCGATGTTGTCCCTGGCGGCAGCGGGCTCGAGTGGATTGACGAACACGGCCGGATGTGTCGTGATCCGAAGGTACCCCATCACCACCGGCCAGAAGACGTAGACGAGATCGGGGCCTTTGGCGAGATCCGCCAGGAGCCCTCTGGCACGACCATGGAGCGGACTCTCTGTGTCCGATGCGTAGACGAGCAGGTTGGTGTCGACGGTCAGGCTCACGTCTCGTCCAACGCCTGATAGAGCCGGTCCTTGTCCTCGAGGTCGAACCGGGCGCCCATGTCTTGGCTCGTCCACGACAGTTCACGTGGGCCGGCCTCGGGTTCGAAGAGCGCTCGCGCCAACAGTTCCGACACGAGCCTGCTGAGCGTCTTTCCTTCCGCGGCCTGCCTCTTCTTCAGTTCTTCCAGCAAGGAGCTGTCGAGATCGATCGTCGTTCGGGGCATGACACACCTGATGTTACCCAATATTGCATCAGATGTGTCACCCATCGACATCCCACGGCGGAGCATCGAGGACGGTCGAGCCGTCCATCCACAGCGAGAGCGGCCAGCGGTTCCCGGCCATGTCGGCGACCAACACCACGACCCGCCAGCCGGTGTCGCCGCGCATCGCCGCCACGACCTCCGGGTCGGACCCCCACGCGGCTGCCTGGGTTTTCGCGGCGGTCACCACGGTGGCCGGCACGTCTTCGTCGGGATCGGGCCACACCGCAGCTTTCGAAGTCCCCGGCAGCTCGGCGGGCATCGGCAGATCGACCACCCCGGCGCCGCCTTCCGTATCGACCTGCACGACTACATCGACCGCACTGGGATCGAGTCGATTCAACGTGGAGGTGTCCGGCCCGGCCAACATCCTGAACACCACCCCGACCCGGTACAGCGAATCGCCCAACGGTTCCACCCGGAACACCGAGGCCCACTCCACATACGACACACCGCCATCGCCGGCCGGCACCTCGGCTCCGTCGGGAAGCGCCGCAACAACGCCGAGGACCTGATCCGGACGGCCACCACTGCCGAAGTAGTCCCGCACGAACCCCTCCGCCCGAACTGCGGCAAGCTGCTCCTGAGAGCCGGGTACGAGTGCCATCAGGTCGGCCTCCGAGTACAGAGGCACCGTCGTCGACACGACGGTCGGGACGACTGTCGGTGCAACTGGCGGCGTCGTCGACACCACGCTCATTGCAGCCTCGGAAGGCGCCTGTGCACCACTCGGAAGTGCCCGCGCCACGACAACACCGAGAGCAGCCATGGCGAGCACACCGGAGGCCACGTAAGCGACCCATCGCGGAAACGGACGCTGCTGAACCACGAGCTCGGACCACGGGATGCTCTCCAATTGCTCGTCGAGTGCGTCGTGCTCATCGATGTGCAGATCCACAGCGTCTCCTTCGTCCGGGGGCAAGGCGAACGTACGCCGCCGTGAAGGCCCAAACAAGGGGTTTGCTGCCAGAACTTGCTCCCGGTCCGCTAACGTTGAACCGCGATGAGCAACCCCGACCCGAAGCCTGGACGCTGGATTCTCCCTCTGATCATCATCGGGATGGTTGGTTTCACCTACTTCTTCGTCAGCAGCCTCCCCGCACCCCAGCCTGAGGGCACGACGACGACCACCTCTGCGCATACGACAACCTCGACGACGGAAGCTGGAACCACCAGTTCCACCACGACCACGACAATCCCTGACGACGTGCAGGCCTACCTCGACAAGATGGCGGAGAAGAAGGCCGAACTGGATGCGCTCTCGAAAGACCTCCTGGCAGCGAACGACCAGTGGAACAACAGAGCCGATACCGGTGTCACCTACACGGACACAAAGACCGCCTTCCAGAAGGCGATCGACGACGCCACGGTCTTCTCGGACAGCATCGAGGCCACGACCCTGCCCGCCGGCTATTCGGATCTCGCGAGCTTGCATGCCGACCTCTCGACCGCGGCTTCCAAGATCCTGGGAGCAACGGTCGCAGCCCTCGACGGCCTCCAGTCCTCGGATACGGGTGAAGCGCGGGCAACTGCGATCGAGGAGTTCAACACGGCGGTTGCCGAGTTCAACGCCGTCTACGACAGCCTTGCTGCGGCGGCAACGGCGCCGTCCTAGCGCCTTGGCCGGTAACGTTCGGGGTGTCGATGCCGGGGCAGGGGCGTCGCATCGACACGGATCGACCCGTCCCTTTCGTTCGAGTCGACTTGTCGGGTCGATCCGATATCGATCACAAGACCCGCACAACGAGGGCGCACCCAACCCTTCTTGCGTGAGAACACCACTTGAAACCGCCCCGCGCTATGGGCAGCCGGCTCACGCAAGAACCGGGGGGAAGGGGGCTGCTCGGCGTTCCTGGCCGTCAGAACACCGCAAAGGTTGCCGGTCGAGGCACTAGCCGTCCCGGCCCTGGCACGGGCTCCGGATTGTGAGAGTGGAAGCGCCGAGGCAGCCGAGGATGGAGAAGACACGTTCCCTCCCCCGGCGAAGCGTTGGGCAAGACCCCCCTCCCGGCTTCGCCGAGCTCTCCCCCGGGGAGCGGAGCGACCGTTGGGGAGAGAAAAGGTCGCTTCGCTCCCTGGGGAGAGGAATGCTCCGAAACCCTCAGATGTCGTAGTACAGGTGGAACTCGTACGGGTGTGGCCGCAGGCGCATCACATCGATCTCGCTGGAGCGCTTGTAGTCGATCCACGTATCGATGAGGTCTTCGCTGAACACGTCACCTTTCAGCAGGAAGTCGTGGTCGGCTTCCAGTGCGGCGAGCGCTTCCTCGAGGCTTCCCGGGACCGACGGCAGATTCGACAGCTCCTCCGGCGGCAGATCGTAGATGTCCTTGTCGACCGGCGGTGGCGGTTCGATCCGATTCTGAATCCCGTCGAGACCGGCCATCAGCATCGCCGAGAACGCCAGGTACGGGTTCGCCGACGGGTCGGGACAGCGGAACTCGAGGCGCTTCGCGGCCGGCTCCTGTGAATACAACGGAATGCGCACGGCCGCCGACCGATTCCTCTGGCTGTACACCAGGTTCACCGGCGCCTCGAAACCGGGCACCAGTCGCCGGTAGGAGTTCGTTGTCGGTGCGGCGAACGCGAGCACGGCGTCGGCATGCTTCAAGAGACCTCCGATGTACCAGCGAGCCATGTCGGACAGGCCTGCATAGCCACTCTCGTCGTAGAACAGCGGCTTGCCGTCGGTCCATAGCGACTGGTGGGTATGCATCCCGGACCCGTTGTCCTCGAAGATCGGTTTCGGCATGAACGTCACCGTCTTGCCTGCTCGCCATGCGGTGTTCTTGACGAGATACTTGAAGAGTGTGACGTGGTCGGCCTGCTTCAGGAGGGTCTCGTAGCGAATGTCGATCTCGGCCTGGCCGGCGGTGCCGACCTCGTGATGATGGACCTCGACCTCGATGTCGGCGGCTTCGAGCAAGGCGGTCATCTCCGAGCGTAGGTCCTGGAAGTGATCGGTCGGCGGTACCGGGAAGTAGCCCTCCTTGTACCCGGGCTTGTAGCCGAGGTTGCCATCTGGCTCGTCTGCCCCGCTGTTCCAGGCACCCTCGACCGAGTCGACCTCGTAGAACGCGGAGTGCTGCGTCTGATCGAACCGGACGGAGTCGAAGATGTAGAACTCGGCTTCCGGGCCCCAGTAGGACGTCTCGGCGATCCCCGTACCTCGCAGGTACGCCTCGGCCTTCTTCGCGATGTACCGAGGGTCTCGGTCGTAGGGCTCACCGGTGGTCGGATCATGTACGAAGCAGTAGATGAGCAGCGTCTTGCGCTCCATGAACGGATCGGCCGTCGCCGTCGAGGCATCGGGGCGCAACAGCATGTCGGATTCCTGGATCTCGCGAAAACCGCGGATCGACGACCCGTCGAACCCGAACCCCTCTTCGAAGCCGGCCTCGGTCAACGTCCTGGCCGGAATCGTGAAGTGCTGTACCTGGCCAGGCAGGTCACAGAAACGAAGGTCGACGAACTCGAAACCTTCTTCTTCGATGTATCGGATCAGCTCCGCGGGTGTGTATGACAAAAAACTCCTCCGGAAGACATAAGGTTTATACCCGAGGAGCGTTTCGCGCCGGTTGCCGAAATGTGAACGCCGTGTTTCGTCCCGTGTTTCGAGTCGATGCCCGGCCGCGGCTCCGCTACCTTCTGTGGAGAAAGGAGCCCCAATGGACAGACAAGCCGAATATGTGCTCCGGACCGTCGAGGAACGAGGAATCCGTTTCATTCGCCTGTGGTTCACGGACGTACAGGGATTCCTGAAGTCGGTCGCGATCAATCCCGCCGAACTGGAAGTCGCATTCTCCGAAGGAATGACCTTCGACGGGTCGTCCATCGACGGATACGCGCGCATCCAAGAAGCCGACATGATCGCCAAGCCCGATCCGTCCACGTTTCAGATCATCCCGTGGCGACCCGAGCAGCAGGTCGCACGGATGTTCTGCGACATTCTCACTCCGGACGGTGAACCCTTCGAGGGTGATCCACGCTGGGTCTTGAAACGCAACCTTCGCCGGGCGGCCGACCTCGGCTTCACGTTCTACGTCGGACCCGAATTGGAGTGGTTCTACTTCGAAGACTCGGGTCCGAATCCGAAAGTCCTCGACCGGGGCGGCTATTTCGACCTGACGCCGCTCGACGTCGCCCAGGAGTACCGGCGCACGACGATCAACGCGCTCGAGCAACTCGGCATCCCTGTCGAATCGTCGCACCACGAAGTCGCTCCCAGTCAGCATGAGATCGACCTGCGCTATACGGACGCGCTCACGATGGCGGACAACGTGATGACGTACCGCCTCGCCGTCAAGGAGGTCGCCATCGAGCACGGCATCTACGCGACGTTCATGCCCAAGCCCCTTGCCGACCACGACGGCAACGGAATGCACGTGCACCTGTCGCTCTTCGAAGGAGATCGCAACGCGTTCTACGAGGCCGGCTCCGATCTGGGCCTTTCAAAGGTTGCCCAGAGCTTCATCGCCGGACTCATCAAGCACGGCCCGGAAATCACCGGAGTCACCAATCAGTGGGTCAACTCGTACAAGCGGCTCGTGTCCGGATTCGACGCCCCCCTCTACCTGACATGGGCACGGAACAACCAGTCCGCGTTGGTGAGAGTGCCGTCGGTCAAAGCGGGCAAACAGGCTTCGACCCGTGTCGAGTACCGGGCGCCGGACGCCGCATGCAACCCGTACATGGCCTTCTCGGTGCTGCTGGCAGCGGGTCTGACAGGAATCGAGAACGCGTACGAGCTCTCCCCTGAGATGCCCCGCAACGTATACGACCTGACCAAGGCCGAGCGTGCGGCCGCGGACATCGGGAAACTGCCCTCGAACCTGTCGGAGGCCCTGGACCTGATGGAGGACTCAGAACTGGTGGCCGAGGCGCTCGGTGAGCACATGTTCGGTTGGTTCCTCAAGAACAAGCGCAAGGAGTGGGACCGCTATCAGCGCCACGTCTCACTGTTCGAACTCGAGGAGTACCTGCCGATTCTCTGATGCTGGTTGCCGTCATCCCCGCCGAACCGTCGAAGGGCCTCACCGAGGCTCTCCTCGTCGCGGGCGTTACGTGGCGCCCGGCGCGCGACTCGAACGACGAGTGGAACGAAGCCGGCGTGCTCCTCGTCGAATTGGGAAACGACCCGCAGGGCCGCCTCGCGTCGGCACGACGAATCTACGAGCGGTCGGGCCTCCCGACGATCGCCGTGACCGATCGCTCCGCCGCCGCGGAGCTGGAGACCGCAGGTTTCCTCATGGACTTCGTCTTCGACCCGCCGGATCCTGTGGAGTTGCGACTCCGGCTCCGCAGACTGGCCGACGGGGCCGACGAGACGGAGGTGCTGCGGTTCAAGGAACTCGAGATGAACACGGCCACCTATCAGGCGCGCCTCGACGGAGTCCCACTCGACATGGCCTACATGGAGTACGAACTGCTCCGCTTCTTCGTCCAGCATCCGGGGAGGGTGTGGAGTCGCGAGCAGCTTCTCTCGCGGGTATGGGGGTATGACTACTTCGGCGGGGCACGCACCGTCGACGTTCACGTGCGACGGCTCCGGGCCAAGCTGGGCGAGCAGCGTGCCCGTTGGATCTCCACGGTTCGTTCGGTCGGCTACCGGTTCGGCTGACCGTTCCCGTGACGCCCGACGGGGATTATTCCGCTGAAGCATCACGAGAACGGTGGGGTGAGCGACGCGGCTCTTGCCGAATGCCGGCGGCTGGATTCAGCCGCACTCCGGCGGGTCCGAACAGCCGATCGCCACGATCGTGCCACTCAGGTCGCCCACGATGACCGCACCGTCCAGGATCGCAGGCCGGCTTACTACCCGCCCATCCAACAAGTACCTCCAGAGCTCTTGGTGTGTCTCGAGATCGACCGCATAGAGATACGGCTCGTCGGTCGTGAAGTAGAGCACACCATCGCCGACGACCGGCCATCCGACTCTTCCCTCGAGAGGCGAGACCGTATCTGTACTCGGGAACTGCCAGAGCTGCCGGCGCGAGACCGCATCCCACGCCTGGATGAAGTTGTCGTTGGCGATGTAAAGGACACCATCCGCGTACGCGGGTGGCGACGTGACTGTGATGCTGAGCAGGATGCCCGCTTCCGGGTTGCACGATCCGACCTGGACCGCATACAG
Source organism: bacterium BMS3Abin02 (assembly GCA_002897675.1). Lineage (NCBI taxonomy): Bacteria > bacterium BMS3Abin02. The sequence continues at coordinate 35,760 of BDSU01000031.1, forward strand.
ATTCTGGGCATCCCGAGCGGGAATGAACACCGTGTCACCTGCGATCACCGGCGGAGAAACGATCGTGTCTCCGGTATCGAAGCACTCTCTGGCCTCGCCCGTCAACGAATCAACAGCCCACAAGATCCCCCCCTCCGTGGGAACGTACAGGATGCCATCGGCCGCGGCGGACGCCGCCCTGATCGGACTGGCGAGGTCGATATGCCAGCGCTCGTCGAACGGATCTGCCGTATCTACTGCATACAGGACACCCCGATTCGTCCCGAAGTAGACGGTGTCACCGAGTACGAGCGGCGCGCTGACGATCTCTCCGTCTGCGACACGCTCTGCCGGAAACTGCCACACCTGGGCGGTTCGCTTGCGGGCATCGCTGCGAATTCGAAGCACACCGTCCTTGCTCCCGTAGTAGATCCGCATCCCACTCGTCGGATCGAGTCCACTCTCGCTCGTCAAGAATGCCAGGGTGGGCGGGCCGAGGATTCCGTCTCCGGCGGAATCCTCGATCCACAACGGCGGGACCCCGGAGGGCATCGCGATTCCGTAGAGACTGCCGTCCTCGCTCCCAAAGATCACGCTCTCGCCGAACACGGCAGGCGAGGACTCGATCCTGCCACCGGCGGTGTATTTCCAGTAGTAGCCGTCTGCCGAACGCACACCTGTCCGTTTCGACGCACCGGTATTGTGCGCGAATTGTTCCTGATCGTCCAGATCGCCCGCGAACGTCCACTGGCCGACAACTGTGTTCTTGCTCGGAGGTCCGAGTTCGGTCTCCCAAATCTCCGGTGGACGAGTCGTCGTCGTGGTCGTTGGAGCGATCACGACAGGAGCGGTCGTCGTCGTCGTTGGCGGCGGATTGACGACCCTGGCGAGGAAACCGCCACCGAGACCGATCGCCGTCACCGCGACCACGGCGGCGGCAACGCGAATCGGAGTCCATCGGAAGGGACGTTTGCGCCGCTTCAGACCTCTCGCACGCCGCTGTGCCGGGCTGACCAGCCTGCCTTCGACACCGAGGCCGGCGTCTTGGAGTGCCTGCTCCAACTCCATCGAGAGCCGCTCGGATGCCTGGTGGTACGCCTCATCCCCGACTTCGGGCGCTGCAAGCGCGGTCGCGATCTCCGGAAGCGCCTCCCATGCCTCTCGCCAGTCTTCGGGGATGTGCCCCGCCCTCGCCTTGACCGATGCGACCACTGCTGCCGCTCCCGGCGTATTCCAGAGCCGTCCCGCTTCAGCGGCTTCTGCAGCGACCCCTGCCACTCCGAGCTGATCGGCGAGTGCCATCGCCTCGGCTGCCAGGGTTGGGTCCTGATCGGCTTTCGATCGAACGATGAGTAGCCGCGCCGAGGTGAGATACCACTCCGATTGCAGCAACTCGTCAGTGAGGTCGAACGCCTCATCGGCATTCCATGCGTCTCCATTCGCCACACCGATGGCGAGCTGCACAACTCGAATCCGCAGACGCCATCTGCGCCCATTGACACCCTCCGGACAGCTGTCGAGTGCCAGCTGTGCCTCCACTTTCGCCTCTGTGGTCCGTCCCGCACCGAACAAGGCTCTGGCCCGCAGATATCGGGCACTGTTCTCCCAGGCAGGCAGTTGCTGGAGGACCAGTGCCAGCGTTTCGTCGGCAGCTTCGAGTGCCGTGTCCCATACACCGAAGCGGATCGCGCCCTCGGCAAGCGCCATGTGCGCCAGGAAGACGGGACCGGCGCTCACATCTGCATGCTCGATCGACCGTCGCCTTGCAGCGAGAGCCTGGTCCGGGCGCCCGGCCATGAACAGTGCTCGAGACCACCACGCTTCCCTGTCCGCCATCAGGGCCGGTCCGCCGGCGCCTCTCGCCTCGTCGACGAGCCTCGCGAAGCCGGTCTCTGCGTCGCGCGCTCTCCCTCGGTCGAAGGCCACCCACGCCTCGTTGTAGCGCCCTCGCTGCTGTTGCTGCGCCGTGCCGTGGGAAGAGAGAATCTCCAATCCCTTGTCGAGTTCTGCGTCGGCCTCCTGAGCGAATCCGAGTCGGGCGAGAGTCCTCGCGTGCAGTGTCAAGAGTGATCCCAGCATCCCGAGCTCACCGGCGATGACGGCTTCCAGAAGGCCTCCCGCCAGCAGCCGCTCCGCTTCTTGGGGAAGCTGCCGGTCGTCCGCAACCTGTCCTGCGTAGCCGAGCGCGTGGACACGATCAACACCAGACAATCGGTCTGCAGCCACCGTGAGGTCCTCCGCCGCCAGTTCCGACCAACCGGCAAGCCGGTAGCAGGTAGCTCGCGCCAGACGCAGCCTCCCCTCCAGTTCGGGGTCTTCCGCGCCAGATGCCTCGTATGCACGAAGCGCACCGTCGAGCAACGGATACGCCTCCGCGAGATGCTGCCGGTCCGCTCGCTCCAGGCCTGCGCGGGCGAGCAGCGGAAGTGCGTCTCCCCATCGGGCAGCATCGAGGTAATAGCCGCCGACGAGACCGGGATTCCGCTCTGCGATTCCCACGCGAAGGCCGGCATCGGCAAGAGTGCCATACAGTGCGGCTGTCCGCACGGGACCCAGATACTCCCTGAGCCGATCTCTGCCCGGGAGGAAACCCTCCGCCGATTCCGTGGCCAATCCCGCAGCGACGAGGCGCTCACCGATGTCCAGGACATCGTCCTCGGGAAGGAGAAGGGCCGCCGCTGCGACGGCGATCGTGACGGGCCGGCGAGCGACAGCCAGCAGCTCTGCAAGCCTTCGTTCCGGACCTTCGAGACGGGCGACTCGTTCCGGGACCCCGATCTCTGCGGGGATCGGGGTTCCGGTGGCCACCAGCGTGCCGCCCTCCCACCGGACGGCACCGGCCGCCTCCCATGCCTCGAGTGTCTCCACCACGTTCCCTGCGAGTCCGCCCGATGAGCTGATCAGTTGTGTGGCAAGCCGGTCTGCGTCGCTCCCACCGAACAACGCCTCCACGTCGCCCAGGTTCAGTCGGTCGAGAGTGAGCTCCCAGGACCGCCCCAGTCTGTTCGCGGCCTCCATGAGATTCGCGTAGGCAAACCGTCGATACCCGAAGACTTCTGAATGAGCGAGAACGATGATCAGCCCCGAGGATGCCCGCGCCATCCCTGCTCTGAGCAGCGCGAGCGACGTCGCATCGGCCCACTGGGCGTCGTCGATGAGAAGGGCGCCTTCGAGCTCTCCACCGAGGTCGAGCGCCTCACCGATGCTGCCGGGTTCGGTCTCGGTAGCCTTGAACGCGGCCGTTCGACGAACGGGAATCCCGTCCTGTTCGAGGTGGCGTTCGAATTCGTCGAGGAGACGGGTGCGACCGCTGCCCGCCTCACCCAGGACCGAGAGCAGTGCGACGCCACCGCCGCGAGCCACGTGTTCGGCTTGCGTCAGCGCTTCGAGGTGCTTGCCACGTCCGAGGAACACGTCCATCGCTTCACCCTACGCCGCCATCGGGACTCATGTTGAGAGGAACCCTCAGCGACTCGAGAGAATCTCCAGCACCTTCCGCTCGATCTCCGCCGCGTCGGACCATCGGGCCTCCAGGTTCTCGGCGCCGATCCACGCAAACAGGGCCTGGCGCAGATCCTCGTCGTAGCCGGAACCACGCCCGCAGTCGTACCCGCGTTCCGAGAGTGCATCCCGCATCACGCGTGCCAACCCGGCATGAATCGGGACGAACTCGAGATCCTCGGGCCTCGGCAGGAGCACTCGATGGATCTCCACCAACCGGCGCAGTTCTGCGACGGGATCGCGGTGGTCGTCCACCCGGAGATCGACGGCCACATCGCTGCCGGCCAGGTACCCGCCGCCTTGGCGCACGACGAGGAGCGCGGCCGACTGGCGACCGCGTCGATCTCCCCCGGCGGCGTCACCGGCGCTCAGAGCGGCGAGCAGTCGCGTTGTGAGGTCGCCGGACGCTGCCTCGAACGCTTCCACCATCTGGTCGACGACGTGGGGCCCCGTGAGGATGTTGCCCTGGCAGGCGTACCCGTCACCCGTGCGGCCTCCCGCCCAGTCGAAACACTCTGCACCGGTGAACGAGGCTGCCCGCCCGATGGCGTCGATCATGCCGACTTGACGAAGCGCACGCTTGTCGTCGGTACTCGTCAACCTCCGGATCGTCGCCTCGGCCGACTCGCCGGACTCCATCGCCCGCAGCCCGTCTGGCCCATACGCCACGTTCGCGTACGACTGGGTTGCAACGGCACCGGTTCCTGCACGGGCCCACGGCACGACCGATCCGACGGCCAGGAACTTCGACGCGACGGCGACGCCCCACTCCTGGGCTGCCGGGTCATGAGCCACAATCGAGAAAGTCATATCAGCATCCCAGCCTCCCACTCTCGAGACGTTTCAGGGCATTAATCCCCGTCAACCGTCACGAGAACGAGAGAGTCATCCGAATTCGATGCCCTGGGCAAGCGGCATCTCGCCGCTCCAGTTGATCGTGGTGGTCTGGCGGCGCATGTACGCCTTCCACGCATCCGATCCGGCCTCTCTACCTCCGCCGGTCTCCTTCTCACCGCCGAACGCCCCCCCGATCTCGGCACCCGAGGTACCGATGTTCACATTGGCGATACCGCAGTCGGAGCCCTCGTGAGAAAGGAACTTCTCCGCATTCCTCACCGAGTCGGTGAAGATCGCCGATGACAGCCCCTGACGAACACCATTCTGGATTTCGATCGCTTCCTCGACAGACGACACTTCGATGATGTAGAGCAACGGCGCGAAGGTCTCCTCTTGAAGGATCGGGGCGTCTTTGGGCATCTTCATGATCGTTGGCTGGATGAAGTTCGCACCGAGACCCTCGAGACGATCGCCACCGTAGAGCAGTTCACCACCCTGCTGCTTGGCGAGATCGATCGCCGTGAGCATGTTGAACACCGCCGCCTCATTGACGAGTGGACCCATCAAGATCCCCGAATCGAGAGGATCACCGACCGGAACCTGACGGTATGCATCGACCATGCGTCTGGCGACTTCATCGACCACTGCTTCGTGCACGATGAGCCTGCGCAATGAAGTGCACCGCTGCCCGGCGGTGCCGACCGCCGCGAACAGGGCAGCCCGCGTCACGAGGTCCAGATCCGCGTCGTCCATCACGATCATGGCGTTGTTGCCGCCAAGCTCGAGCAGCGACCTCCCCAGACGCCGTGCGACGCCGACGCCCACCTTGTAGCCCATGTCGCATGAGCCGGTTGCCGACACGAGCGGCACGCGGTTGTCCTTGACCATGAGGTCGCCGACGTCGGCCCCGCTACCGAACGCCAGGTTGAAGACCCCCTCGAATCCGCTTCCCTCCATCACCAAATGCGTGATGTTCGTTACGGCGATCGCAGTGAGCGGCGTCGAGCTGGACGGTTTCCACACGTTCGTATCACCACAGACGGCGGCGATCAGAGCGTTCCACGACCACACGGCGGTCGGGAAGTTGAACGAAGAGATGATGCCGATCGGTCCCAGCGGATGCCACTGTTCGTACATGCGGTGTCGTGGCCGCTCCGACGCCATGGTGACGCCGTACAGTTGGCGGGAAAGACCGACTGCGAAGTCGGAAATGTCGACCATCTCCTGAACTTCTCCCTCGCCTTCGAGAAGGATCTTGCCCATTTCCATGGTGACCAGCACACCGAGAGCGCTCTTCTTCTCCCGTAGCGCGTCGCCGATCCTGCGCACGTACTTTCCCCGCTCCGGTGCGGGGACCATCCGCCAGCGCTCGAACGTCTTCACAGAGTCCTGGATGACAGCCTCATAGTCTTCAGCCGAGGCGCGGACCACTTTCGCGATCACCTCGCCGGTTGCGGGGTTGACCGACTCCAGGGTCTTGCCGTGGGCCTGCCTCCAGCCGCTCGAATAGACACCCGAGTTGACCTCGGAGAGTCCGAGCGTTTCGAGGATCTCCTTCATATCCGCCTCCTTCACCGGCTTGCCACGACTTCGATCTCGACCAGAAAACCGCCGGGCAGCGCGGCAACCTCCACGGTCGCTCTGGCCGGCGGGTCGCCTTCGAACCGCTTGCCATACACCTCGTTCACGATCGGAAAGTCGGCCATGTTGGCAAGGAAGATCGTCGTCTTCACCACATCGGGGAACCCGAGACCGATATCGCCGAGAATCGCACCGACATTCGCCATGATCTGTCCGGTCTGGGCGGCGACATCGTCGGGCGCACGGTCCCCGGTCGCCGGATCGATCGCGACCTGACCGGAGATGAACACCAGGCCGCCTGCCTCCACGGCCACCGAATATGGTCCCAACGCCGCCGGTGCGCTGGGTGTTTCGAGAACTCGCTTCGCCATGACTGCTCCTCGTTGTGTTGTGGAATCAAGGCTACCTCCCCCAGTCTCGTCAATGCTGGCAGCACCAGGTACGGCCAGCATTGACGAGACTCAGTGAAGGTGCTCCGAGAGGAACCCGATGACCTCGCCGATCTGAGATCCGAACGACGCGAGATCGCTGTGACCCGCCCCCGGGACGATCAGCACACGTCGTGTCGGCATGCGTTCGGCGAGGTCATACACATTGGATACCGGGACGATCTGGTCGGCATCGCCATGCACGAGGAGCAATGGAGCCTGCACGTGACCGATCCGGTTGCGGGGGGCAATCTCATCGAAGTCGTAGCCGATGATGCGCTCAGTCGTGTGTAGGGCGAGGTTGGCCAGGGGCCCGGGAAGAACGTTGAAGGGCTTCGACGATCCCATGAGTTCTCCGGGGTGTGCGAACGCGGACAGCGAGACGACCGCACCGAGATCGCCCCGCCGAGAAGCGGCCAGGATCGAAGCGCCGGCGCCGACCGAATGACCGACGACGCCCACCGAAGTGACGTCTTCACGGGCGAGGAGCCAGTCGACGGCGACGTCCAGGTCCTCGGCGAACCTCGGCATCGAGGAGTGGTCATCGTGATCGCTCAGACCGTGATTGCGTGCATCCACAAACAGCGTGTGGAAGCCCGCCCGGTGCAGCGGCGGGGCGAACGGAAGCATCAAACCCGCATTGCCTCCCCATCCGTGGAGTACGACCACGGCCGGAGCGGCACCCTGAGCTCTGATGAACCATGCGTGCAGCCGCTTGCCTCTGGGACCGTCGAGCCACACCTCCTCTTCGGGCAGGTCGAGATCCTTCGGAGTCTGGGGAATCGGACGCTGCGGCGGTCGAAACGCAAACTTCAGCGCGGCAGGAAACAGATAGACGAGCCCTGCACCGGCAAGCAGAGGCATGAGGAGCTTTCGTTTCATCGGGATGATGGTAGGCATGGTTCAGATGACATCCCTCGGAGGTGTACCTCATATTCCGCATTCCGCATCTACGATGTCCCCGTGACCGAGGACCGGATTCTGACCGCGCTGCGCGGGGTGCTCGACCCAGAGCTCGGTGGCGACATCGTCGAGTTGGGGATGGTGCAGTCCGTCGACGCCGATCCCGACGGTTCGGTCACCATCGGCATTGCGCTGACCATCGCCGCATGCCCCATGCGCGATCGGATCGAACAGGATGTGATCAGGAAGGTCTCCGCACTCGAAGGGGTGACGGGCGTCAAGGTGGAGACTCGCGCGATGGACGCCGAGCAGCGCTCCCAGCTCATGGCCGTTGCCCGCCGGCGGGCTCGCGACAACGCCAAGCCAACCAACGTGAGCCCACTGACCAGAGTGGTGGCGGTCGGCAGCGGCAAAGGAGGTGTCGGGAAATCATCGGTCAGCGTCAACCTCAGTCTCGCTCTCGCCGACCTCGGCCACCGCGTCGGTCTCCTCGATGCCGACATCTGGGGGTTCTCGATTCCGAGGCTCATCGGTACGCACGCACGGCTTTCGGCAGGAGAAGATCGCCTCCTCATTCCGGTGAACGTCTCAGGTATCCAAGTGGTCTCCACCGGACTGATCGTCGAGTCCGAGGATACGGCCCTCATGTGGAGGGGACTCATGCTCTCGAAGGCACTCGAGCAGTTCCTCAACCAGGTCGCCTGGGCGGACGACCTCGGCTACCTCGTCATCGACCTGCCCCCGGGCACCGGGGATGTGCAAATGGCGCTCTCACGCATGCTCCCCCAGGCGGAGCTCGTCGTCGTCACAACGCCGCAGATCGCCGCCCGGAATGTCGCAGCGCGCGCAGCCAACATGGCCCGGCGGTCCTTTCTCCCGCTGCTCGGCGTGATCGAGAACATGGCAGGCTTCACCTGCGAGCACGGAACGACCTACGACCTGTTCGGCAAAGGTGGCGGCCAGACCCTGGCGGATGACCTCGGCGTGCCGCTGATCGGGCAGATCCCCCTCGACCCGCTGGTCGTTGCAGACGGCGACGCCGGTTTGCCCATCGTCCGTGCCCACCCGGAGTCACCCGCCGCGGCGGCGTTTCGTGACGCCGCCGCGCGACTCGCCGATGCCTTCCCACCGGCCGGGGACGAAACGTGCGTCGGTCGGATCGCCCGCATCCTGGAGGATCTCGAAGTTCCCGCCCGCTGACGCTTGGCATCGCGAGCCGAGAAGGCACTAGTGCCTCGACCGGCAACCTCTGCAGTGTTCTGCCGACCAGGAACGCCGAGCAGCCCCCTTCCCCCCGGTTCTTGCGTGAGCCGGCTGCCCATGGCGCGGGCGGCCTCACGCAAGAAGGGTTGGGTGCGCCTTCGTTCAGACGCCCCTGCCTCGGCAACGACACCCTGAACGTCACCGGCCAAAGCACTAGTCACTGCGAGGGAACCGACAACACACCCCAGGTCGCGAGGGTCCATGGTCGATACTTCAGATAGAACGTGCCTGACCGCTGGGAGGCGCACCGTACGAACGCTGGGAGCATGAGGGCCGGCATTGCCGGCCCTCTTTTTCTTATCCGCAGAGTCCCTTCACCAACGGGTACGGGTTGACCGCGTCGCCCTCGTCGGGATGGAACTCGAAGTGGAGGTGCGGCAACGAGTCGGGAGCATTCCCGGATGAACCGACGTAGCCGATGAGCTCGCCCGTCGAGACGACCTGCCCGACGTCGAGGCCGTCCGCCCAGGCCTGAAGGTGCGCGTAGTAGTAGGAGTCGCCCGAGTCCGAGTGCAGCCAGATCGTGATTCCCCCAAGGCCCCCTTCCCTGAGTTGATAGATCGAACCGGACTCGATCGCCACGACGGGTGTCCATCGTTCGGCCATCATGTCCACCCCCTCGTGGGTCCGACCGCCTGAGCGGGCAGCACCCCACGTATCACTGAACGCCGTGAATCCGTCGATCGGACACACCTGGGTGGCACCGGGCGGTGGGACGGTAGTGGACGTCGTCGTGGCGGTAGACGTCGTCGTCGTGGCGGTAGACGTCGTCGTCGTGGCGGTAGACGTCGTCGTCGTGGTCGCAGATGTCGTCGTCGTGGTCGCAGATGTCGTCGTCGTGGTCGCAGATGTCGTCGTCGTGGCGGTAGACGTCGTCGTCGTGGTGGCGCGCCGGGCAGCCTCCTCGGCGCGCCGGGCAGCCTCCTCGGCCGCCCGCCGAGCTTCCTCTTCGGCACGCCGAACCTTCAGGGCCTCGTAGGTGACTTGGGCATTGGCGATCTTCTCGGTGAGATCGGCGGCGAGCGCCTGCATGTCCTGAGTCACTGCGTCCTGGTCCAGACGGGCGATCTCGAGATCCGAGAGCCGGCGCTCGTACACGCCCTTGAGGATGCCCAAATCGTTGACGAGGCGCTGATCTGCAGATGCCGCCTCCTCGAGGTACCCGTACTCCGGGCTCACGCCGCCGTCCAGCACCATCAACGCGAACATCTCCGATCCGCGTGCATTCATGTACATCTGCACTGCTCGATCCTGGACCTTGCGTGTCGCTAGGCTCACTTCGACTCGCGAGCTCGCCACCATCTGCTCCAAGGATGCCACCTGATCCTCCAACTCCGCAGACCTTGCCCATGCGTCCCCGTACTGAACGGCGAGTACCTCGGCCTCTCGTCTCAACTGTTCGAGTTGGCGGGCAGCGCCATCGAGATCTTCCTGTTCGACCTCTGCGAACGCCGGCGCCGCGAGCCCTACGAGGAGGATGACGGTCGCTGCGATTCGTACCCAACGCCTCATCGCGATCTCACAGAGTCTGTTTCGATATCGAACTGCACACTTCGCTCATCGTCGAGTTTGGTGAGATGTGCCCGCACTGCAACCGCGGCGAGAGGATGCAGTTGCGGGTCGACCTGCGCGTAGACGTCTTCCACGATGGCCGAGACCGATGTCGCACCCGATCGCACCGCCGCGAGAATCTGACCCTCTCTCTCCAGGCGATGGGACAGATAGTCTGCGATGACCACCTGAGGATCGTGCATCGGCGGTCCGTGCCCCGGATACAACGTGCGCAGCGACAGCTCCTGCAACCTGCGCAGTGATGCCATGTAGGCGCTCATGTCTTCCACGAATACCGAAGATCCACCCATGATGTGATCTCCGGTGAAGAGCACCTCACCGGCCAGGTAGCAGAGATGGTCCCGGCTGTGTCCGGGTGTGGCCACGACATGCACCTCAGCGCTCCCGAACGGAACAACGTCGTTATCGGACAGCGTCCGGTCCGGCTTGAATCCGGGGCCTGGTCCGAAGCCCGCGGCCGGCACGCCCAGATGCCTCGCAAGCGAATTGGCGAGCGGCGCATGATCGGAGTGCGTGTGGGTGACCAGCACCATCACCGGAACACGATCTCCGAGCGTCTCGAGGATCGTCGAGCGATGCTGCTCGTCGATAGGACCCGGGTCGATCACGAGTGCCTCGGTACCAGAGCCGATCACGTAGGTATTGGTGCCTTCGCCCGTGTAGGGACCGGGGTTCGGAGCGAGGACGCGCCGGACGTTCATTCGCCTGCCTCGTCGTATCCGGGGTCGCCCGGCATGAGAAGCCGAAGAGATCCAAAGCGCATCACGATGCGAGGTTCGATCCGCGGTACGGAAACCTGCCTTTCGGCGAATGCCAGCACTGCTCCGGGATCCTCGTAGGCGCCGAGCAGCTTCAGGGTTGCGACTGTCGGGTCGATGAGTGTCCACCCCCGCTCCCTGCGGTAGGCAAGGGCATCATGGGGAGTCACCCAGACCGCCTCAGTCACCTCTGCGGCGTCCGGCGCAGCCTCGAGGCCGGCAGGCGCGTCGGTCACGAAAAACCGGGTATCGAACCGGCGTGGTTGGCCTTTCGGTGTCACCCAGTTCGATAGGTAGGCGAACCGTCTCTCGTCGAATACATACCCGTCATGGTCGAGCATCCCAAGAAGCCGCGACCCTTTGACACCCCTCGGGATGGCGGGTTGTCCGGGACCGGCAGGGATGACTACGCCGGCTTCCTCGGCAGTCTCCCTCACGCCGGCCGACAGCCACGGCGAGGTCTCTCCGTCGCCGAAGATCCGGCGTGCCGTGTCGCTGCGGTCCGCCGCATCGACGGCGCCTCCCGGAAACACATAGGCACCACCGACGAACGCAGAGGAGACGGCCCTCCGCACCATCAGAACTTCCAAACCCTCGGCGCCCGGACGGAGCACACAGACCGTCGATGCTTCCCGAATCGGCTGATCGGCATAAGGAAGGTCCATGCGAGAAGATTAGGCACCCGTTCTCGTAACGTCTCGCGCGGATAGACCCTTTCAAGCGGCACGAGAACGTGAGTACCCTTTCTCCATGGCGCTGCGCGATCTGCCCTCTGTCGACACGCTCGTTCGATCCCTCGAGGGCGAGGGACTTCCGCGGCTTCTCGTCGTGGACCTCGCCCGTGACGCCATCGACCAAGCCAGGAAGATCACGGCAGCAGGCGGAACCGCCGATCCGCACCAGACGGCAGACGCTGCACTCCAGGCGCTCCGCTCCCTTCGTCATCGCCCCGTGTTGAACGCAACAGGAGTTCTCCTACACACGAACCTCGGAAGAGCACCGTTCGTTCCCGCGGCCGCCGACGCCGCTCGGGCGGTGGCAACCTCCTACGGGAATCTCGAATTCGACCTCGACAAGGCGAGCAGGGGTGGCAGGAGCGAATACGTACATCGCCTCGTTTGCGCACTCGTCGGAGCGCAGGCCGCGCTCGTCGTCAACAACAACGCCGGCGCGCTGCTCCTGGCTCTTGCGACTCTTGGCCGTCACCACCCGGTGGCCATCTCGAGAGGTGAGCTGATCGAAATCGGTGGGTCGTATCGACTCCCCGAACTCATGGCCGCTTCCGGAGCACGCATGCTCGAGATCGGAACGACGAACCGAACTCGCCTTGCAGATTACGAGCAGGCACTCGATGACGGCGCCGGGATGATCCTGAAGGTGCATCCTTCCAACTACCGGGTCGTCGGTTTCACCGACTCGGTGCCACTCGACAAGCTCGTCGCCCTGGCGCGCCAAAGAAACGTTCCTCTGGTCTATGACGTCGGTAGTGGCCTGCTGGACGAGAGTGCCCCATGGCTCGATGGTCCGCCGCCCCGCTGGCTCCGTGGCGAGCCGGGCATCCGCCAGGTCCTCGATGTCGGAGCGGACCTGGTGACGTTCTCCGGCGACAAGCTCCTCGGAGGCCCGCAGGCCGGCATCATCACCGGGACAGCTCACCTGGTCTCCGAACTGGCGCATCACCCGATGGCGCGCGCTCTGCGGATCCCCGGTCCGACGATCGCCGCGCTGACGGTGACGCTCGAGATGTACGCCGATGGAAAGGGTTCGGAGATTCCATTCTGGGCAATGGCATCAGCCTCCTACGACTCTTTGGAGCGTCGAAGCGAAGCCGTGCTCGACGCATCACACGTTGAGGCGGAAGTGGTCCCCGGAGCATCGGTACCTGGTGCCGGCTCCGTTCCCGGTGCGGAAGTTCCCTCTCCGCTCATCAAGATCAGCGAGCCGGGCGCGGCCGTCCTCTGGCCGAGGCTCCTCCGCGCCACTCCACCGATCATCAGCCGGCGAGACGCAGGAAGAGTCGTTCTCGACCTCCGAGCAATCTCCCCCGAGGACGACGAACGTCTGGCCGCGGCGCTGGAATCCGCATGCCGGTCATAGGGACCGCCGGCCACGTCGATCACGGCAAGTCCACCCTCATCCAGGCGCTCACGGGCCGAGACCCGGACCGCTGGGAAGAAGAGAAGCTGCGGGGCCTGACGATCGATCTTGGTTTTGCCTGGACGACACTTCCCGACGGGACAGAAGTCTCCTTCGTGGATGTTCCCGGCCACCAGCGTTTCATCAAGAACATGCTTTCGGGGATCGAGGCCATCGATGTCGCGCTTTTCGTCGTTGCCGCCGATGAAGGCTGGATGCCACAGTCCGAGGAACACCTGGCAGTCCTGGACCTCCTCGGTGTCCGCCACGGTGTCGTCGCAATCACCAAGACCGACCGCGTCGACTCGGACCTCGTGACACTCGCCGCCCTGGAGGTCGAGGATCGCCTCGAAGGGACGACTCTCGAGGGATCGACGATCGTCCCCGTCGCGCCGCCCACCGGACTTGGCGTCGCTGCACTCGAAGCTGCTCTGGTCGAGGCGGTCGGGGCGGCAACACGAACATTCTGCGACGGAGGCCAGGCGCGAATGTGGATCGATCGTTCGTTCACTATCGCCGGTTCCGGCACCGTGGTCACTGGTACGCTGCTCGACGGCCCCCTCTCCGTCGACGACAAGGTCATGCTCTGGCCCGGCCGAATCAGTGCGCGTATTCGCTCGCTGCAGAGCCACGAACGCAGCCACACGACCATCCAACCTCATACGAGGGCCGCAGCCAACCTCGTCGGCATCGATCATCATGAAGTTTCACGCGGTGCCATGCTCGGCGCCCCCGACGCGTGGTCGACGACAAGGCGCTTCCTCGCTTCGATCGACTCCGCCCGCTATGTCGAAGAACCCCTCACGGCCAAAGGAGCGTTCCATCTGCATCTCGGAAGCGGAACGAGGCCCGTTCGCCTCCGACCCCTCGGTGGCACCGGGATCCTGGGTTCGTCGTATGCACTCCTCTCGGTCGACGAACCGGTTGTGGTCAAGATGGGGGATCGATTCATCATCCGAGAGGTCGGGCGAAGGCAGGTCGTCGCAGGTGGGCGAGTCCTCGATCCGGATCCCGCCGGCCGAGACCGAGACACTCTGGCGACCGGACCGGCTCTGTCGGCCGTCCTCGATCGATCTCCGGCAGAGATGGCCACCGCCCTGTTACAGGCACGGGGCACCGACGAGATCGAGCACATCGCACGCCACACCGGAGGCGGCACACCCATCGGCCTTCTGGCAGGCGGACTGGCGATCTCCAACGACACCGCGCACGACCTGATCGGCAGAATCTCACACGAGGTGCAGACCTTCCATGGCGACAACCCACTCCGTCCCGGTTTGCCCAAAGCCGACCTCGCGAGCCGTCTCGGGGTCTCGGTGACGACTCTCGATGCGCTCATCGCCCTTTCTTCCGCCGTACGTGACGATGGCCCGGTCATCGCAGCGATTACGTTCTCACCCGCTTTTGGACCGGCGGAGGACGCTGCTCGCACAGCAGTGATCGCCACCCTGGAAAGCGCCGGCCTGACCGTGCCACGAGTTCAAGATCTCGAGATCGATCGGGAACTGCTTCATGCGCTCCTACGAGGAGGAGATCTCATCCAGGTGTCCGAAGATCTCGTCTTCCTGCCGGCGCAGATCGACACGATCAGGACGGGCCTGACCGATCTCCCCAATCCCTTCACCGTCGCCGAGTTCAGAGACCGTTTCGAGATCTCACGCAAATACGCGGTGCCGCTCCTCGAGTGGCTCGATGCTGCCGCGGTGACGAAGCGCAGCGGGAACGTTCGCACGTATTGAGACTCGGCGCTCGGATCCGTCAGACCGAACGGAGCACGAACTCGCGCCGCTCACCCTCGGTGAGGCCTCCCCATATCCCGTACGGCTCCTTGATGTCCAGTGCCGCACGCAGACACTCTTCGCGCACAGGACAGACCTTGCAGATCGCTCTCGCTCGTGCTTCTCGACGTTCTCGCTCGTCCTTGCGTTCAAAGGCACTCGGCGGAAAGAACAAATGCGAATGGTTGCCACAGCACAGCGCGCGGGGCTGCCAAACATCACGAGAAGGTGCGAGCACGAAATCCCTCCAATGGTCAACGAGCGTAATGAACTTAGTACCCCGGCGAGGGAGCAGCCAGGAAGCATTTGCCAAATCAAGGAGGTTTTTCGCGCTCCGAGTCTGGGGCAAAGACCGATTCCGCGGGAAGCGACGTTGCGACAACCGACTAAGGTTCTGGCCATGAAAGTGCTGGTCATCGCCGACGCTCCATGGGTTCGAAACGAGGTTGCCGCAGCAGCAAGCAGTTCTGGTTTCGAACTGGTCGAGGAAGCGGATCCGCGATCGGCGGTCGACGCCTGTGCGAAATACGAGCCCGACATCGTCATCGTTGATCTTCAAGTGGGCAGCATGGGTGGCATGGCGATAACGAGGTCGCTGCGAGACGCCATCCTCTCCGGAGCAATCGAAGACACGACCTTGGTGCTGCTGCTGGACCGACAGGCAGACACGTTCCTCGCCGGCCGATCAGGCGCCGACGCCTGGCTGGTCAAACCGTTCACCACCCAACACCTGAGGGCACTACTCACCCCCGTCACGGCAAAGGGGTGATCTCCCGGGAGACCGGCACATGATGACCCCCCTCCAGGTAGTCCTCCTCGTGGTTCTCGGTCTCTGCATCGCCTCCTCCGGTTTTCTGTCAGGCTCCGAGACGGCAATCGTTCGGGTTCCGCGAGAACGAGCCCATCAGTTCGCAGAGCAAGGAAGAAGAGGCCGGCACCTCGAGGAGCTCCTCGCCGACCTGGAAGGCACGATCGGGACGCTGCTCGTCGCCAACAACTTCGTGAACATCCTCGCTGCGTCGGTGGCGACGGCGCTCGCCATCGCCCTCGTGGGCGCGACATGGGGGCCATGGCTGGCCACTGCCGCCGTCACTGCGATCATCCTCATCGTCGGTGAGATCACTCCCAAGACCCTGGCCACGCGCCGACCCGACCAATACGCCCTTGCAGTTGCGGGAGTTCTCTTTCGCCTCACTCGGATCCTCGATCCGATCACCGCGGTGTTCGTAGCGATCAGCAGAGGGATCCTTCGCGTCTTCAAAGTCTCCCAGGACAATCATGCGGCGATGGTCACCGAGGAAGATATTCGGGCGCTCGCCGTGCTCGGAGAGCGCTCCGGCGAGATCGAGTCCGCCGAACGAGAGATCATCGATTCGCTCTTCGAAGTGACCGACCGGCCCGTGCGGGAGGTGATGACCCCGCGAGTCGACATCGTCACACTCGGAACTTCACTGACAGCCGAGACGATTCGTCAGGCCGTCATCGAGACCGGCCATTCCCGCTACCCGGTCGTCGAACGCGAGGGGGACCTCGATCACATGCTGGGAGTCCTCAACGTCAAGGATGTCCTGCGGGCGCCGGGAGATCCCACGCACGAAGATCTCCTCGAACTCTTGCGCGAACCCCTCTACATACCGGAAAGCGCGTCGGTCCTCGAGGCGCTCCAACTCTTGCGCCTGAAGCGGTCCGGATTTGCGGCGGTCCTCGACGAGCATGGCGGCGTCGAGGGGATTCTGACGATCAAGGATCTCGTCTCGGAGCTTGTCGGTGAGCTCCAAGACGAGTTCGACCCTGGAGTGCCCGTCACCGTGAGTCTCGGCGACAACGGCTGGATCACCGACGGTCGCGTCACCGTGGAGGACCTCGCAGAGCAGACCGGAGCCGACCTCCCCGAGGGGCCCTATGGAACGGTGGGAGGCCTCTATCTGTTCGTCTCGGGCGACATCCCCCGCGAAGGCGACTCGATCGTCATCGCCGGTCTTCGCTTTACCGTGCTGCACATGGAGGGCAGGCGCATCGATCGGCTGCGGATTCAACGTGCCTGATCCGGCCCTCCCACCGGCTGGTATCATCTCGGGCCTTCGGGACGTGGCGCAGTTTGGCAGCGCGCAGCGTTCGGGACGCTGAGGTCGCCGGTTCAAATCCGGCCGTCCCGACCAGAAAGGTGCTGGTCAGGGCTCTGTCACCAGGGTTCTGGCCAGTACCCGATTCTTTTCATCCCGCGTTTATCCCGCGATCGTTCCTTGACATTCCTCGACGACAACTCATTGCTCATGAGCGGAGACCCCAGCGGCTTTCTCGATCAGCATCGGCACACGGTCAGAGATGCCGGCGAACTGTCATGAACCTTCTGGCCCGGCCACCGCGCTCCCAGAATCGGTGGTCGATGGCATCAACCTCGCCCCCAGCTTCTGCGCAGCCGACCGGTCTCCCTCCGCTGTCGCCTGGGCGTAGATGGCCAGGGTCAACCGTGGATCGGAGTGCCCGAGCCGGGCCTGCGCCGTCTTGACATCCACTCCGTCGAGGACCATCGCCGTCGCATTGGTCCGCCTCAAGTCGTGGAACCCGAGGCCCGTCAGGTCGGCACTCTCCACGGCTGGCAGCCACACCCGCCGCCTCCAATTGGAATAGTCCAGCGGTCCGCCGTCCGCATTGGCAAACAAGAAGGCGTCAGGCTCGGCACCCGTCAGTCCACGATGCGCAAGATGGATGCTCAGAAGGTTTGCCAACGCCACTGGGATGGTCAGAGTTCGGTGCCCAGCAGCGGACTTCGGCGGACTCACGAAGCCCACGCCGCCCATGCCCCGCGTCACCTGTTCGGCCACAGTCACTGTCCTGCGCAACAGGTCGATGCGTCCAACCCGCAGCCCGGCGACCTCACCCCATCGAAGCCCTAGCACCGCCCCCAGCCACACCATCGGCGCGAATTCCTCCGGCATCGAATCCGCCAGGCGAATGAGGTCTCGAGGCTCCACGATCCTCACCGCTGCAGGCTCGACTGCCGGAAGCCGGATCCCCCTGCACGGTGACCGCAAGATCAGATCAGTTTCGACCCCGTAATTGAGGACCGCCCGTACAGTTCCGTACATGCGACGAACGGTCCGAGGCGCCATCCTGAGCGACCAGTCGGTTACCAACGCGCGGATGTCACCCGGTGTCAACGATCCGATCTTTCGCTGCCCCAGAGCCGGCAGCACATGCACCCGAAGAGCACTCTCGTCACGTGCGAGGGTGGATTGCCGCTTGGCCGGGTTGCTCTGCAACCACTCCATGGAGAGCTCGGCCAACGAGACGTTCGCCCCTCGCGGATCGACCCATGCTCCCCTCGCCTTCGCCGTACGCTGAGCCGCCTCGTACTCAACGGCCTCTCGCTTGGTTCGGAACGTTCGTGACACCTCGCGTCCGTCGGGGCCGCGCAAGCGCACCTCATAGACCTTGCCTTTTTGGGTGCTGCGTTGATGGATACTCATGGCGCCTCCTTGTGACGTCCCGTCAAGAAACATACAACCCATCTCTGACAGCACGACTCCAGCGATGTCTATGCCGGCTACTCGGGCGAGACAAAAGGAGGTCCACGGATCGGAACCTACCCAGCCCGCGAGGTTTCATGCTGCTCTTGCAGTCGGTCTACGAACTCGGCCAACGCCCGAGCAGGAACGCGCCTGCTCGTGTCGATCCGAACGGATGCCAGCCGACCGTCGCCGATTAACTCATACACTTTCGAGCGGCCGATCGACAGCACCGTGGCCGCTTCCTCCGGCGTCAAGAGCAGCTTGTCCACCAGTTCCTCCTTTCGGCTTCTGAGAGCAGCGGATCGGGGTTGTTCATGGCCCGAGTGTGCGATGGGACCCTGTTATTTCGTTGCCATTTGGGTGTTGACAGGCCTGTCATTCGGATGTCATTTCGAATGTTTCACCTGGTCAACGGCCTTTCTTGAAGATTCTCAAATCGGGCGCACACCGGTTGGTTCCGTGGCTGCCGGCGGTGCGGTTGGAGGGTTTCTGAAACTCTGGTGAGAGGGTTTCTGACACTCTGGTGACAGGGTTGTTCTGTCTACTGGCCGTCATGGAGCCTGTCCGCAACGTCGAGCACAGCACCGGTAGGGGCCTCGTCGCAGGTCTGGTCGTCGTCTGGACGGACCTCCGGGACTCCTCCATCAGAGAGCCGGCGACGACCCCGGATACGAACCGGGAACCAACCGAACCAACACTTCACGACCGGCACGAATGCTCAGCAGCCCCCAAAGGCGCACTCACCCGACCTATCACCACCGCGATCCACGATCACCAAGACCTGATCGACCGAAACGCCTGCACCAGGATCAGCCGCCTCCAACACCATCGTCCTTGGCGACACACGCATCTGCAACCAGTTGCTACCGGAGGTGCTTGGTGTTGAGTTTGGCCAAGGCTGCCAAGGACTATTACCTGCGCAAGTTGGGGGAGATCTCCCCTGGGGAGGACTACTACCTGCGCGGTGGCACCGCCACCGGCATCTGGCGGGGCAGCGGCGCCGCCGAGCTGGGTCTGTCGGGGACGGTGTCGACGGAGGGTTTGGTGCGCCTGTTTGATGGTCAACATCCCGCAACGGGTGAGCGGCTGGGACGCAGCCTGCGGAGGGATGGGGTGGCGGCGTGGGATGTGACGTTCTCGGCGGACAAGTCGGTGTCATTGCTGTGGGCTCTCGGCGACGAGAACACCCGGGAGCAAGTGCTGTCGGCGTTCGAGGAGGCCACCGGGGCGGCGTTGGGGTATTTGGAGGCGGTAGCCTCATCGACCAGGGGTGCCACCAAAACCCCGGTCCTTGATGAGAGTGGCGACCCGATGCTCAACGAGAATGGGACACCCAAGTTCCGAGTCCAGACGTGGCCGATCGCTACGACGGGGTATGTGGCGGCGTCGTTCACGGAGTTCACGTCTCGCGCCGACGACCCGCAGTTGCACACCCATGTGGTGGTCGCCAACAAGGTCAAAGGCACCGACGGGGTATGGCGGACCATCGACGGCAGGTTGCTATACCGGCATCAGCTCGCCGCCGGCTACCTCCACGAAGCCGTCCTCAGACACGAGTTGACGGAGCGCCTGGGGGTGGGTTGGCAGCCGGTCCACAACGGGATGGCCGACATCGCCGGGTTCACCCGCCCTCAGATCGAAGCGTTCTCCAGGAGACGCCACCAACTCGAGGAGTGGCGGGAGACCCAGGGCCTTGCGGACACCGCAGCGGCACGACAAGTAGCGGTGCTGGCCACCCGCACCCCAAAGACAGACCATCCCCTCGAAGACCTCGAAACCGGATGGAAACAGCGGGCCGTCGAGGTCGGTCTCACCCCCGACCGGATCGGCCAGATGTTGGGTGACGGCAGCGGCGTGACACCGGCCGATCCCGAGGTGCTGTTCAAACGTCTGGCCTCACCTGTCGGGCTCACCGAACGCGCCGCCACGTTCGGGCAGGCCGAGGTGATCAAGGAGATCGCCGGGGCACTCCCCGAAGGTGGTACTCGCGACCAGATCGAACACCTCGCTGAGACGTTCCTCGACACCCGGGATGTCGTACCGCTCCTACCCAATCCCAACACCGAACAGGCCGAAGAACTGGATCCCCTCGTTGGTGTCGAAGGTGACCAGGCCGCCGAGCTGGTCGGCGACGAGGAGGGTAGGCGGCTGATGCGTCGCCGGGACGGGAGCCTTTTCCCCGGTGTGCGACACGAACACCGCTACACCACCGCCGAGCTGCTGGTCACCGAGCAGCGGATCATCGAACAGGCCATCTCCGGGATCGGTGCCGGCCGATGGACCGCACCCGACCGTCTGGTCGAAGCCAGGTTG